>DATFGS010000250.1:0-2329 GCA_035249225.1 Candidatus Methylomirabilota bacterium
TTCCGGGCGGTCTCGATGTCCGCGGTGCCCACCATGCTCATCTATCTCCTCAACTATCCCGACGCGGAGCGATTCGACACGTCGTCGATGCGGGCGTGGGGATCGGGCGCGGCGCCGCTGCCTGTCGAGATCGTCGAGCCCTTCGAGAAGAAGTTCGGCGGGCGCATCCTCGAGGGCTACGGGCTCACCGAGGCCTCGCCGGTGGTGTCGGCGCATCGCCTCTCGGGGCCCCGCAAGCTCGGCTCGGTCGGCCGGGCCATCCCCGGGGTGACCGTCTCGATCCAGGACGACGACGACCGGCCGCTGCCCGTCGGGGAGATCGGCGAGGTCTGCGTGCAGGGCGCCAACGTGATGACCGGCTACTACCGGAACCCGGAGGAGACCGCGCGCACGGTGCGCGGCGGGTGGCTCCACACCGGGGACATGGGCCGGCTCGACGCGGACGGATTCCTCTTCATCGTCGAGCGCAAGAAGGACCTGATCATCCGCGGCGGCTTCAACATCTATCCCCGCGAGGTCGAGGAGGCGCTGTACGCGCACCCGCAGGTGGCCGAGGCGGCGGTGGTCGGCATGAAGGACCCGCTGATGGGCGAGGACGTGGTGGCGTTCGTGGTGCTGAAGGACGGCCCGCGCGCCTCCGCCGAGGAGATCGCCGCGTTCTGCGAGACCCGGCTGGCCCGCTACAAGTGCCCGAAGCAGGTCCGCTTCGTGGATTCGCTGCCCAAGAGCCCGATCGGCAAGATTCTCCGCAAAGAGCTCCGCACACAGGTGTGAGGAGGGGACCATGGCCCACGACAATCTCGCGAGCATGTTCTGGAACCGGGTCGAGCGCGACGGCGATCGCGCGGCCCAGCGGTACAAGGCCGGCGGGACCTGGCACACGCTGAGCTGGCGCCAGGTCGGCGAGGCGGTGCGCGAGCTGGCCACCGGCCTGCTGGTCCTCGGCCGCCGCAAGGACGACGCGGTGGGCATCCTCTCCGCGAGCCGCGCGGAATGGGTGCAGGCCGACTTCGCGATCTTCTCGGCCGGGTGCCGCACGATCCCGATCTACCCGACCTACCCGCCCGACCTGATCCAGTACCTCGTCAACGACGCGGGGGTGAAGACCCTCTTCGTCGAGGATCCGGGCCAGCTCGCCAAGGTGCTCGAGGTGCAGGGGAAGTTGGACGGCCTCGAGCAGATCGTGGTGATGCAGGGCTATCAGGGCGAGGCGTCGCCGCGGATCATGACCTGGGAGGAGCTGCGCCGCCGGGGACGCGACAGCGTGGAGCGCTTGAAGAGCGACCTCGCGGGACGGGTGGCCGCGGTCCGGCCCGACGACATCGCGACGATCGTGTACACCTCCGGCACCACCGGGCCGCCCAAGGGCGTCGTGCAGACCCACGGCAACCACATGGCCACGCTGGAGTCGGCGGCCAGGATGGACACCATCGAGGACGGGGCGACCCACCTGCTCTTCCTTCCCCTCGCGCACTCCTTCGCGCGCCTCGAGTCGTTCCTGGGCGTGCACCGCGGGCTCGTCACCGCCTTCGCGGAGAACATCGACAAGCTTCGCGACAACCTGCCCGAGGTGAAGCCGGACTTCATCTGCAGCGTGCCCCGCGTGTTCGAGAAGGTCTACGCGGGCGTCATCGCCAAGGCGGAGGCGGGCTCGCCGATCAAGAAGAAGATCTTCCACTGGGCGGTCGGGGTGGGCCGGGAGGTCTCGCGGCTCCAGCAGGCGCGCAAGCCGGTGCCGGGCGCGCTCGCCTTCAAGTACCGCCTCGCCCACAAGCTCGTGTTCTCGAAGCTCCACGCGGCCCTCGGCGGGCGGCTGCGCTTCGCGGTCTCGGGAGGCGCGCCGCTCTCCAAGGAGATCGCCGAGTTCTTCCACGCCGCGGGCATCCTGATCCTCGAGGGCTACGGCCTCACCGAGACCTGCCCCTCGCTCACCTTCAACCGGCTCCAGCACTTCAAGTTCGGGTCGGTGGGGCAGGCCCAGCCCGGCATCGAGGTCAAGATCGCGCCGGACGGCGAGATCCTCGGCCGGGGCGGCAACATCGCCAAGGGCTACTTCAAGAAGCCGGAGGCCACCGCAGAGGTGTTCCTCGCCGACGGCTGGTTCGCGACCGGCGACATCGGCCGGTTCGACGAGGAGGGGTTCCTCTACATCACCGACCGGAAGAAGGACCTCATCGTGACCGCGGGTGGCATGAACATCGCCCCGCAGAACATCGAGAACCTGCTCAAGGGCGATCCGTTCATCAGCCAGGCGATGGTCCACGGCGACCGGCGCCCGTACCCGGTGGCCATCCTCACCCTGAATCCCGAGGAGCTGGCGAAGTTCGCC
>DATFGS010000251.1:0-31034 GCA_035249225.1 Candidatus Methylomirabilota bacterium
GTGCTGGACGAGCAGGCCCGGGCCGACGCGGATCGGGTGGACGCGACGATCGCGGCGGGCCGGGATGCCGGGCCGCTGGCCGGCCTGCCCTTCGCGGTCAAGAACCTCTTCGACGTGGCGGGCATCACGACGCTGGCCGGCTCGAAGATCAACCGGGACCGCCCGCCCGCGCGGCGCGACGCGGCGGCGGTGGCCTCGCTGCGGCGCGCCGGGGCGGTGCTGGTGGGCGCGCTCGCCATGGATGAATACGCCTACGGCTTCACCGGCGAGAACTCGCACTACGGCCCCGTTCGCAACCCGCACGATGGAGCGCGCGTTTCGGGCGGCTCCTCGGGCGGCGCGGGCGCCTCGGTGGGTGCGGGGCTCGTCCCGCTGACCCTCGGCTCGGACACCAACGGCTCGGTGCGAGTCCCCGCGGCGTTCTGCGGCGTCTTCGGGCTCAAGCCGACGTACGGCCGCGTCTCACGGACGGGCTGCACGCTCTTCGCGGGCAGCTTCGACCACGTGGGCGCTCTCGGGCGGTCGGTACGCGATGTCACCGCGGCATTCGACCTGATGCACGGACCCGATCCGGAGGATCCGGTCTGCTCCGCCCTTCCCGCGCAGGCGTGCCTCCCGGTCCTCGGCGCGGGAGCGGACGGGTTGCGGATCGCGGTGCTCGACGGCTACTTCGCTCGCGGCGGCGAGCCCGAGGCGTTCGCGGCGGTGCGTCAAGTAGCGGCGGCGCTCGGCGTCACGCGGCGGGTCGCCATCCCGGAGGCGCATCGGGCGCGCGCCGCGGCCATGGTCATCACCGCGTCGGAAGGCGCGAACCTCCATCTGAGCGATCTCAGGCGACGGCCCCAGGATTTCGACCCGTTCACCCGGGACCGCTTCCTGGCGGGTGCCCTGGTACCCGCGGCGACCTACCTCCAGGCGCAACGGTTCCGAGCCTGGTTCCGAGCGCGCGTCGCGGAGCTCTTCCACGACGTGGACGTGCTCCTCGCGCCGACGGTGCCGTGCCCGGCCCCCCGCATCGGCCAGGAGCGCATGGTGCTGGACGGCGTCGAGGTCCTGACCCGAGCTCACCTGGGCGTCTACACGCAACCGCTGTCGTTCATCGGTCTTCCGGTCCTGTCGGTGCCGGTCGTTCCCCCGGGCTCGCTGCCGCTGGGCGTCCAGCTCGTGGGGGCCCCCTTCCGCGAGGCGCAGGTGCTCCGCGTCGGCGCTCACCTCGAGGCCAAGGGCGTGGTCGCCGCGGCGGTCTCGACGTGACGTGCTTCGGCGCACGCACGCGTCATTTCTTCCTGCCCAGGATTGAGGCTGCGTGATTAGGCCGTGAGCAGTCCGAGCCGGTGCGCCGCCCGGGGACCGCGCTAAGCCTTTGATTTCGTACCGGGCCGATCCGGGCACAGCCCTTGCTGCGCTGGAAGTGCATGAGCGCGAGACCCGGCACGGAGAGCTTCGACGAGCTCGTCAGCAGCACGCTGCCGACGCTCGTGAGTGAGACGGCGGCGGTGGATGGAGGCCGCCTCTACCGGAGCGTGATGGCGCGGGTCGAGCTGCCGCTGCTGCGTCACGCCCTCGAGCTCTGCGGCGGCAATCAGCTCAAGGCCGCGAAGCTGCTCGGGATCAACCGGAACACGCTTCGCAAGCGCCTGCGGCTGCTGGGTCTCCTGCCCGTGGCGGGCCCGAACGGCGCGAGGGCGGGCGCGCGGTCGGCCTAGGAGGCTTTACGCTCGCGACGGGGCCGGGGTAGACTTCGGCCCAGAGTGCGCCCGCGAGCCGTCACCGCCGTCCTGTCGGTCCTCTTCCTGGTCGCCTGCGCGAGCCCCGGGGCCGAGCCGCTCCCGGGACAGCCGCCCCACCACGTGGCCGGCGGATTCCGCAATCCGGATCCCGAGTTCACCCGGCCGTCCGGCTGGACTCGCTGGAGCTTCATCGCGCGGCGGATGTGGGACAGCCTGACCGCGCCGCGCGTCTTCGACGCCCCCCGTGTCGCCAACGACGGGGCCGCGCTGCGGGCGGCGGCGGCGCCGCCGAGCATCACGTGGGTCGGGCACGCCACGCTGCTGGTGCAGGTGGACGGACTCAGCGTGCTCACCGATCCCAACTGGAGCGAGCGGGCCGGCCCCACCTCGTGGATCGGGGCCCGGCGGCTCAACGCGCCGGGGCTCGCATTCGAGGCGCTCCCGCGCATCGACGCGGTGACGATCTCGCACGACCACTACGACCACCTCGATCTGCCCACGGTGAAGCGTCTGGCCGCGACGCACGATCCGCTCTTCGTGGTGCCCCTCGGCATGAAGGCCTGGTTCGAGTCCAACGGCATGCCCCGGGTGGTGGAGCTCGACTGGTGGCAGGAGCACGAGCTTCGCGGAGTACGCTTCGTGTGCACGCCGGCCCAGCACTTCTCCCAGCGATCGCTCTGGGACGGCAGCCGCCGCCTGTGGGCCTCGTGGGCCGTGCTGGGACGCGAGCGGCGCTTCTACCACGGCGGCGACACCGGGTACTTCGCCGGATTCAAGGAGATCGGCCGCCGCCTCGGGCCGTTCGACGTGGCGGCGCTGCCGATCGGCGCCTACCTGCCGCCCGAGATCATGAAGCGGGTGCACACCACGCCGGAAGAGGCGGTGCAGGCCTTCGTGGACCTCGGGGCGCGCACCATGGTCGGCATGCACTGGGGCACGTTCGACCTGGCCGACGAGCCGCTCGACGAGCCGCCGGGGCGCATGCTGGACGAGATCGGCCGCCGCGGCGTCGACCCAACCCGCGCCTGGGTCCCGAAGATCGGCGAGACTCGCGCCTGGTAGTGAGCCCGTGGCCATGGCTCAGCGCGTTCTGATCGTCGAGGACGAGCCCGACATCCGGGACCTGCTCGTGTTCCATCTCGAGCGCGACGGCTACCAGGTCGCCAAGGCGCGGAGCGGGGCCGACGCCCTCCGGCAGGCGCAAACCTCGCCGCCCGATCTGGTGCTGCTCGACCTGATGCTACCCGAGATGGACGGGCTCGAGGTCTGCCGCCGCCTGCGCCAGAACCCGGTTACGCAGGGCATCCCCATCGTCATGCTCACCGCGCGCGGCGACGAGGTCGACCGGGTCCTGGGCCTCGAGATGGGCGCCGACGATTACGTGGTGAAGCCCTTCTCGCCCCGCGAGCTGATGGCGCGCATCCGGGCGGTGCTCCGTCGCACACGGCCGGCGGCGGGCGCGGCGCCGCTCACGGTCGGCCGCCTCAGCATCGACCCGGCCGCCCACACCGTGACCGTGAACGACGCCCCGGTCTCGCTCACCCGCCGCGAGTTCGACCTGCTACGGGCCCTGGTGGAGGCGCGGGGACGCGTCCTCTCGCGCGAGTACCTGCTCGATCACGTGTGGGGCTACACCGCGGCCGAGGAGATCGAGTCGCGCACGGTGGACGTGCACGTCCGGCGGCTGCGGCAGAAGCTCGGCCCGGAGGGCCGGCGGATCGGTACCGTCACCGGCGTGGGCTACCGCCTGGAAGGCGACGCCTGATGCGCGCCCTGCTTCGCGTGGTCCGGCGCAGCATCGCGCTCAAGCTGACCCTGACCCTGGTCGGGTTCGCGGCGGTGACCAGCCTGGCCGCGGGTCTCTACCTGAACCGGGCGATGGAGAATTTCGCGGTCGAGTCCCTGGAAACGCGTCTCGGCTCGGTCGCCGCCGTCGTGCACGACGAGGCCCGGAACCTCCTCCGGGGCGGGGCGCCCGCCTCCGCCCAGCAGGACCTGGCCCTTCGCCTGGCGCGGGCGACCGGCGCGCGGGTCACCCTCGTCGCGCCGGACGGCCGCGTCCTCGCGGAGTCGGAGCGCGGGGCCGCCGACCTCGCGGGGCTCGAGAACCATGCGGGCCGCCCGGAGATCCGCGCGGCGCTGGACGGGCGCACCGGACGCGCGCTGCGACGCAGCACCACGATCGAGGCGCCGCTGCTCTACGTCGCGGTGCCGGTGCGAGAGGAGACGCGCGTGCTCGGGGCGCTCCGCCTCGCCCTGCCGCTCTCCGCGGTGACCGCCTCGTACGCCACACTCCACCAGGTGATGCTGGCGGGCGGGGCGGTGACCCTGCTGATCGCGCTGGGGATCGGCATCTTCGTGGCGGGACGGGTCACGCAGCCGGTGGTCGAGATGCAGTCGATCGCCCGGCAGATGAGCGAGGGGAGCTTCCTGGTCCGGGCGCCCACCCGCTCGACCGACGAGATCGGCACGCTCGGGCGGTCGCTCAACGTGATGGCCGGCCGGCTGCGCGAGAAGATCCAGGACCTCGAGCAGGCGCAGGCCAAGATCACCGCGATGCTGGACGCGATGGTCGAGGGCGTGATCGCGGTGGACGGCCACGAGCACATCCTGCTCATGAACGAACAGGCCCGCACGATGTTCGGGCTGGGCGGCTCGCGGGCCGAGGGCAAGCCGTTCCTCGAGGTCATCCGCAACGCCGACCTGCACGAGATCTTCCGCGCGGTGCACGCGGGCGGCGCCGGCCACGCGCTCCGGCGGGAAATCGCGATGTCGAGCCCGGCCCCGCGCATCCTCGGGGTCAACGCGGTCCGGCTCGCCCCGGCCGGCGCCGAGGCGGGCGTGGTCATGGTGCTCCACGACGTGACCGCGCTGCGCCAGCTCGAGCGGGTCCGCACCGAGTTCGTGGCGAACGTGAGCCACGAGCTGCGCACGCCCCTGACCGCCATCCAGGGCTATCTGGAGACGCTGCTCTCCGGGGCGCTCGAGGAGCCGGAGAACGCCCGGCGCTTCCTCGAGATCGTGCTGCGCCACAGCGAGCGGCTGGGCCGCCTGCTGAACGACCTGACCGACCTGTCCAACATCGAGCTCGGCAAGGTGACGCTCCGGAAGGAATCGGTGCACCTCGACGAGGTGGTGGCCTCGGTGGTGGCGATCATCGGCCCGCGCGCCGCGCGCTCCCGGGTCACGGTGACCGCGGACACGCCCGCCGAAGTGCCCGCGGTCGCCGCGGACCGGGATCGCCTCGTGCAGGTTCTGATCAACCTGGTGGACAACGCGGTGAAGTACACGCCGGAGGGCGGCACGGTGACGGTGACCGCGCGCGCCGGCGGCGACGGCATCGTGGAGATCGCGGTGGCCGACACCGGGATCGGCATCCCGGCCGCCGACCTGCCGCGCATCACCGAGCGCTTCTACCGCGTGGACAAGGCACGCTCCCGCGAGCTCGGCGGCACCGGGCTGGGCCTGGCGATCGTCAAGCACCTGGTCCTGGCCCACGGGGGCGAGCTGCGCATCGAGAGCCAGGAGCAGCAGGGCACCACCGTTCGCTTCACCCTGCCGATCCAGCCGAGAGCCTAGCCGGCCCGGCCGGCACCCGTACCGGCAGCGTCCTAGGGGACTAGCCGCTCGAGCAATCGGCACGGCCGATGCGCGATTTCACCACCATCGGCAAGAGCGATTGGACATCTCGCGGCGTCCGTGTACCATCAGCGCCCGGAGGAAACACCATTGGATCGACGCGCATTCCTCAAGAACGGTTTCGCGGGAGGGGTGATCGCCACGGTGAGTGGCCTGCCGCGCCTCGGGCGGGCCTCCACCGGCTCGGACGGGGCCAGGTGGCGGAGCTTCGAGGTGGTGACGCGCATCGAGGTGGCGAATCCGACCGGCCCCACCCGGGTCTGGCTGCCGATGCCGCTCGCGGTGGACACCGACTACCAGAAGAGTCTCGGCCAGAGCTGGACCGGCAACGCGGGCACCGCCCGCGTCTACCGTGACGACAAGTACGGGGCGAGCGTGTTCTACGCGGAGTGGCCGGCGGGCGAGAGCGCGCCGGTCGCGGAGGTCACGATCCGGTACGCCGCGCGCGATCGGCTGGTGGACCTGAGCAGGCCGGGCTCGAATCCCTCGCCGGAGAGCCGCGCCACCCTGAACCGGTACCGGGAGGCGAGCAATCTGGTCCGCACCGATGGGATCGTGAAGAAGACCTCGCAGCAGATCACCAAGGGCGTGGACGGCGACGTGGAGAAGGCGCGCGCGATCTACGAGTGGATCGTGGAGAACACCTTCCGCGACCCCAAGGTCCGGGGCTGCGGCGTCGGCGACATCCGCGCGATGCTGGAGACCGGCAACCTCGGCGGCAAGTGCGCGGACCTGAACGCGCTGTTCGTGGGCCTCGCGCGGGCCGCGGGCATCCCCGCGCGCGACGTCTACGGCGTGCGCACGGCGGACTCCGCGGAGCTCAAGAGCCTCGGCAAGTCGGGGGAGATCACCCGGGCGCAGCACTGCCGCGCCGAGTTCTACGTGGCGAGCCACGGCTGGGTGCCGGTGGACCCGGCGGACGTCCGCAAGGTCGTGCTGGAGGAGCGGGGCGGGATCCCGCTCAACGATCCGACCACGCAGAAGGCGCGGGTCAAGCTGTTCGGCCAGTGGGAGATGAACTGGCTCGCCTACAACTATGCGCACGACCTCAAGCTGCTGAACTCCCGGGGGGACGCGATCGCCTTCCTCATGTATCCGAACGCGGAGACGGGCGACGCGCGCAAGGACAGCCTGGACCCGGACACCTTCAAGTACAAGATGACCACGCGCGAGCTCGGGATCTAGCCGCACGCGACTCCCGCTTCGCGGCACCTGACGCCCCCGCCGGCCGGCGGGGGCGTCGTGTTTTTCCCGTCACCGGGTTCACCCACGATTTACCGCGCCGTCATCATGCCGTAACCCCCGCCGCGCACACTCCGGCCATGACACGAACGAGCGTGGGGGTGGAGCCGATGGCGGCAGGCAGCCGGCGAGGCGGTCCCGAGAGGCCGAGTGCGCCGCGGGCGGCGCGGGTGCTGGTGGTGGAGGACGAGGCCGACGTCGCCGAGATGATCCGCTACAACCTCGGCCGGGAGGGGTACGACGTCCGGCTGGCCGGCACCGGAACGGACGCGTTCCGGCAGGTCAAGGACGCGAAGCCCGACCTGATCCTGCTGGACATCATGGTGCCTCAGCTCAACGGCTGGGAGATCTGCCGCCGGCTCAAGCAGGACCGGGAGACCGTCGCCATCCCCGTCATCATGGTGACGGGTCGCGTGGAGGAAGGCGACATGGTGCTCGGCTTCGAGATGGGCGCCGACGACTACGTGACCAAGCCGTTCTCACCACGGGAGCTGCTGGCCCGCGTGCGCGCGGTCACCCGGCGCGGGCGGATGGGCGAGCCGGAGGCCGCGCAGGTGCTCCGGGCCGGCGACCTGGAGATCGATCGGCCGCGCTTCGAGGTCAAGATGAAGGGCCACGTCGTCGAGCTGACGCGCAAGGAGTTCGACCTGCTCGCCACTCTGGTCCGCACCCCCGGACGCGTCTTCGGCCGGGAGGAGCTGCTGGATCTCGTCTGGGGCCAGGACGGGTTCGTGGAGCCGCGCACCGTGGACGTGCACGTCGCCCGGCTTCGCGCGAAGTTCACCGCCGCCCGGGTCCCCGAGCCGGGCATCGAGACGGTTCGCGGGGTGGGGTACCGCTTCCGCGAGGTGGCCGAGCGTTAACCGAGATGTAACACGCCCGTCACGGATCGGTCACGGGCGCCCCGCACACTTGCGCCAAACCAAGAGAACAAGAGAGCGAAGGAGAGCGCGATGACGAAGAGGTCCTTCCTGGCGCTGCTGCTGCTGGCGATACCCCTGGCCTGGCTGCCCGCTCCCGCCGATGCCCAGCTGCTCATGAACGGAGCGGGAGCCACGTTCCCGTATCCGATCTACTCGAAGTGGTTCGAGGAGTACATCAAGGTGGACCCCGAGGTGCGCTTCAACTACCAGTCGATCGGGAGCGGCGGAGGGATCCGGCAGATCACCGAGCGGACCGTGGACTTCGGGGCCTCCGACGGCCCGATGACCGACGAGCAGCTCAAGAAGGCGCCCGGCGAGCTGTTCCACATTCCCACCGTGCTGGGCGCGGTGGTGGCGACCTACAACCTGCCCGGCAACCCGCAGCTCTCGTTCACCGGCGACGTGCTCGCCGATGTGTTCCTCGGCAAGATCGCGAAGTGGAACGACGCGCGCATCAAGGCGCTCAATCCCTCCGCGAACCTGCCCGATCAGCCGATCGTGGTGGTCCACCGGTCGGACGGCAGCGGCACGACGTACATCTGGGTGGACTACCTCTGCAAGATCAGTCCGGAGTGGGAGCAGAAGGTCGGGCGCGGCACCTCGGTGAAATGGCCGGTCGGGCTCGGCGGCAAGGGCAACGAGGGCGTGGCGGGGCAGGTCAAGAACGCGCCCGGATCCCTGGGCTACGTGGAGCTGGCCTACGCGATCACCAACAAGCTGCCCGCCGCCAAGATCCGCAACCAGGCGGGCAAGTTCATCGAGCCCACGATCGAGAGCACGACCGCCGCGGCGGCGGGGGCGGCCAAGAACATGCCGGCCGACTTCCGGGTGTCGCTCACCGATTCGCCGGGGCCCGAGGCGTATCCGGTCGCGAGCTTCACGTGGCTCCTGGTGTACAAGGACCAGCCGAACGAGACGAAGGGGCGGAGCCTCGTGAAGTTCCTCTGGTGGGCCATCCACGACGGCCAGAAGCACCCGGCCGCGCTCCTGTACGCGCCGCTGCCGGCTCCGGTGGTGAAGGACATCGAGGCCAAGATCAAGCAGATCACCTTCTCCGGCAAGCCGCTCCTGGCGGCGCACTAGGGAGATGGCGGCCGGATCGAGCGCGGGGGCGGGGACGGCGGATGGGCTGTCCCTGCCCCCGCGGGCCATCGGCGGGAGGCGGGCCGCGCGGGGAGACCGCGTCTACCGCGCGCTCGTCCTCGCCTCGGTGTGGCTGGTGCTGCTGCTCGCGGCCGGGCTCGTCGCCGCGCTGATCTGGGAGTCGTGGGAGGCGATCCGCACGTTCCGTCTCCATTTCCTCGTGACCTCGCACTGGGACCCGGTCGCCGGCGAGTTCGGGGCGCTACCGTTCATCTACGGCACCCTCGTGTCCTCCGCGCTGGCCCTGCTCATCGCGGTGCCGCTCTCGCTCGGCGCGGCGATCTTCCTGGCCGAGCTGGCCCCCTCCTGGGTCCGGCCGCCGATCTCGTTCCTGATCGAGATGCTCGCGGCGGTGCCGAGCGTGGTGTACGACCTCTGGGGCATCTTCGTCCTCGTGCCGTGGCTGCGCGACTGGGTCCAGCCGGTCCTGGGGCGGACGCTCGGCTTCCTGCCCCTCTTCCAGGGGCCGCCCTACGGCATCGGCATGCTCGCCGCGGGCACGATCCTGGCGATCATGGTCGTGCCGTACATCACGTCGGTGAGCCGCGAGATCCTGCTCGCGGTCCCGGGCTCGCAGCGCGAGGCCGCGCTCGGCCTCGGCGCGACCCGCTGGGAGGCGACGCGGATGGCGGTCCTGCGGTACGGCCGCTCGGGCCTGATCGGCGCGATCCTGCTGGGGCTCGGGCGGGCCCTCGGAGAAACGATGGCGGTCACCATGGTGATCGGGAACCGTCCGGAGATCGCCGCGTCGCTGTTCGCGCCCGGCTACACGATGGCGAGCGTGCTCGCCAACGAGTTCACGGAGGCGACGTCCGATCTGTACGTGTCGGCGCTGGTCGAGATCGGCCTCCTGCTCCTCGTGGTCACCGTCGTCGTCAACGGGCTGGCCCGCCTGCTGGTCTGGGGCGTGGGCGGCCCGGTGAGCGGAGGGCGCGAGTGAGCGCCGCCACCCGCCGGCTCACCAACGCCGCGATGGGCGGCCTCACCCTCGTGGCCGCGCTCCTCGTGATCTGCCCCCTGCTGCTGATCTTCGGCTTCCTGCTCTACCAGGGCGCCTCCGCGATCAACGTGGACTTCTTCCTCCACCTCCCGAAGCCGGTCGGCGAGGTCGGCGGCGGCGTGGCCAACGCGATCGTGGGCAGCCTCATCATGATCGCCCTGGCCGTCTCGCTCGGCCTGCCGGTGGGCATCCTCGGGGGCGTCTACCTGGCGGAGTCCCGCGACCGGCGGCTGCCGTGGGTCCTCCGATTCGTGGCCGACGTCATGAACGGGATCCCCTCCATCGTCTTCGGGATCTTCGCGTACACCGTGGTGGTGATCCCGATGCGCCGCTTCTCGGCCCTCGCGGGCGGGCTCGCGCTCGGGCTGATCATGGTCCCGATCGTGCTCCGCACCACCGAGGAGATGGTGCGGCTCGTCCCCAACGCCCTCCGCGAGGCTGGCCTGGGGCTCGGGCTTCCCCAGTGGAAGGTGAGCCTGCGGATCGTCATCCCGGCGGCGCGGGCCGGGATCATCACGGGGGTCATGGTGGCGGTCGCCCGCATCGCGGGCGAGACCGCGCCGCTGCTCTTCACCGCCCTGGGCAATCGCTTCTGGCACCAGGGCCTCGACCAGCCCATCGCGGCCCTTCCGCTGCAGATCTACTCGTACGCCATCGCGCCCTACGACGACTGGCACCGGCAGGCGTGGGCGGGGGCGCTCGTGCTGATCACACTGGTATTCCTCGCGAGTCTGGCCGCGAGGTTGGCCACACGGGGCCGGGCCGTTGCTCGGTGAGGTGACCATGGGAGACGGCATCTACGTCAAGAGCATCCGGGCCTGGTTCGGCGATTCCCTGATCCTGAAGGGGATCGATCTCACCGTCGCGCCGAACGCGGTGACCGCGATCATCGGCCCGTCCGGCTGCGGCAAGTCCACGTTCATCCGCTGCCTCAACCGCATGCACGAGACGGTGCCCGGCGCGCGCGTCTCGGGCCAGGTGCTCCTCAACAGCGAGGATCTGTACGCGCCCGGCGTGGATCCGGTGCAGGTGAGGCGGCGCATCGGGATGGTCTTCCAGAAGCCGAACCCGTTCCCCACGATGTCGGTGTTCGACAACGTGGCCGCCGGCCTCCGGCTGGGCGGCGTGCGGGGGAAGGCGCGCCTGCAGGAGGAGGTGGAGCGGGCCCTCCGCCACGCCGCCCTCTGGGACGAGGTCAAGGACGACCTCGACAAGTCCGGGGTGAGCCTCTCGGGCGGGCAGCAGCAGCGGCTGTGCATCGCGCGGGCCCTCGCGGTGGACCCGCAGATCCTGCTGATGGACGAGCCGTGCTCGGCCCTCGACCCCATCGCGACCGCGAGGATCGAGGAGCTGATCCACGACCTCAAGAAGGAGCTGACGATCGCCATCGTCACGCACAACATGCAGCAGGCGGCCCGCGTGTCCGAGTGGACCGGCTTCTTCCTGATGGGCGAGCTGGTCGAGTTCGGCGTCACCAAGGAGATGTTCACGACCCCCGGCGACAAGCGGACGGAAGACTACATCACCGGGCGGTTCGGCTAGGCCGGGGAGAACGCGCATGCAACGGCATTTCCACGAGGAGTTGGAGGCGCTCAAGCAGACCCTGCTCGCGATGGGCGGGCTGGTCGAGGACCAGATCCGGCGGGCGATGCGCGCCCTGATCGAGCGCGACGACGTCATCGCCCAGGAGGTGATCGACCGCGATCGCCAGGTGAATACCTACGACATCGAGGTGGACGAGCAGTGCGTGAACCTGCTCGCGCTCCACCAGCCGGCCGCGGGCGACCTCCGCTTCATCACCACCGCCATGAAGATCGTGACCGACCTGGAGCGCATCGGCGACCAGGCGGTCAACATCGCCGAGCGCGCGCTCGAGCTGAACCGGGAGCCCCAGCTCAAGCCCTACATCGACCTGCCCCGGATGGCGGACCGGGCGCAGCGCATGGTCAAGGAGAGCCTGGACGCCTTCGTGGCACGGGACACCGCGCTGGCCCGCCAGGTGTGCGGGGAGGACGCGGAGGTGGACGCCCTGAAGGAGCAGATCTTCCGGGAGCTCCTGACCTTCATGATGGAGGACCCGCGCACGGTCTCCCGCGCCATCCGGGTCATCCTGATCTCCCGATCCATGGAGCGGGTGGCCGACCACGCCACCAACATCGCGGAGATGGTCATCTACCTGGTCGAGGGGAAGATGGTCCGACATACGCTGGCCTGAATCCGCCGCCGTGTATACTGCAGATGTGAGTCCGGATCGGCATTACCACCTGCAGTCCGAGGACGCCAACCGGCGAATCGACGCGCTGCTCGAGCAGCTCCGGGTGCCGGAGTCCACCTGGCCGCTCTACGCGGACCTCCTGACCACCGCGCTCAAGATGTACGAGGACGGGGCGGGCGTGGCCGACCTGCGGATCGCCAACGCGGCGTTCAAGGAGATCCGCTACGGATTCAAGGTGTTCGCGCCGTGGCGCACCGTGCCGAAGATCACCGTGTTCGGCTCGGCCCGGACGCCGCGCGCCCACCCGATCTCCGAGCAGGCCTACGCCTTCAGCAAGCGCATCACCGGCGCAGGCTGGATGGTCATCACCGGCGCCGGCGGCGGGGTCATGAGCTCGGCCCAGGAAGGCGCGGGGGGCGAGCGCTCGTTCGGGCTCAATATCCGGCTGCCGTTCGAGCAGGAAGCCAATCCCTGGATCGCGGACGACCCGAAGCTGGTCTCCTTCAAGTACTTCTTCACCCGCAAGCTCTTCCTGGTGCGCGAGGCCCACGCCATGGCGTTCCTGCCCGGGGGCTTCGGCACCGCCGACGAGGCGTTCGAGGCCCTGACCCTGATCCAGACCGGGAAGTCGCCGGTGCTGCCGCTCGTCATGCTCGACGAGCCGGGCGGGACCTACTGGAAGACCTTCGACGAGTTCATCCGGCGGGAGATGGTGGGGCGGGGCACGGTGTCGGCGAACGATCCCGAGCTCTACCGGGTCACCGACGACGTGGAGCAGGCCGCCGCGGTGGTCGAGGGCTTCTACAAGCTCTACCACTCGCAGCGCTACGTCCGCGACGTGCTCGTGCTCCGGATCCGCCGGCCGATCTCCTCCTCCGCGCTGGCCGATCTCAACGCGCGCTTCGCGGACATCCTGAGCGCGCCGGCCGAGCAGACGAAAGGGCCGATTCCGGGCGAGGGGGACGAGCTGCCGGACCTGCCGAGGCTGGTGCTGCCGTTCAACCGCTCCGGCTTCTCCCGCCTGCGGATCCTGCTGGACTTCGTGAACGCCAGCTAGCTAGCCTTCCGACTCGTCCCGCTCCTCGGTGGTCTGGCACGCGGCGCAGACCCACGTGCGGAGGAGGGTGACGCGCCGGGGATCGCGCCGCAGCGTCCACGGCATCAGCTTCTTCGCGCCGCAGCGCGGACACGTCTCGGTCGGCTGGCCCGGCTGCACCTCGTGCGGGAGCCACGGGATCTTGGGCTTCATGCGCGGGATTATACGCTAAGCTCGGCCCGTGCCGACCGCCTACGTGGTCCTCCTCGTCTCCAACCTGATCTTCGCCACCGGCTACTCGATCTCCCGGATCGTCCTGGAGGACATCAGCCCGGTCACGCTCGCGATGGTGCGGCTGGCCATCGGCTCGCTGATCCTCGTGCCGTGGGCCTGGTCCGGGATGAGGACCGCCAAGCTCTCCCGCGAGGACCACTGGCGGCTCGGGCTCACCGGGGTCGTGGGCTTCACGCTGGCCTTCGCGCTCGGCAACTGGGGCCTGGCCCACTCCACCGCGAGCAACGCCGCCCTGCTGATCACGGTGGAGCCCGCCTCGCTCATCCTGCTCTCGCCGCTCCTCCTCGGCGAGCGCCTCTCGCGGCGGGAAAGCCTCGGCGCCGCCCTCGCGATCCTGGGCGCGGCGGTCATCGTGGTGAACGGCATCCCGGGCGTCACGCTGGCCCTGGCGCCCCACTGGCGCGGGGACCTGGTCCTGATCCTCTCCGGCGTGGCCTACGCCGCCTACTCGCTGATCGCCCGGCCGGTGCTCCTCCGGCAACCGGCGCTCGTGGTGACCGCGTACTCGATCGTCTGGGGCGCCGTCGCGATGCTGCCCTTCGCGTTGCTCGAGTGGGCCACCGGATCCACGCCGGGGTGGACGCCGCGCGCCCTGATGGGCGCGCTCTACCTGGGAGTGGTGATGACCGCGCTCGGCTACGCGGTGTGGAACTGGTGCCTGGAGCGGGTCGAGACCCCCCGCGTGGCCATCTTCCTCAACATCCAGCCGCTGGGCGGCGCGCTGCTCGGCGTGTGGTGGCTCGGGGAGCGGCTCACCGTGTTCACGGTGGCCGGCGGCCTGCTGATCCTGGCCGGACTGCACCTGACGGTGAAAGCCCGCCGGAGAGGGTAGAATACCGGCATGCGGCGGGTCCGGGTGGGGCTGGCCCAGGTCAATCCGACGGTGGGCGCCGTCGAGGCCAACGCGCGCCTGGTGATGGCGGGCATGGAGCGCGCCCGGGCGCTGGGCTGCGACATCGTCGCGTTCCCGGAGCTGGTGCTGACCGGCTATCCGCCCGAGGACCTGCTGTTCAAGCCCGCCTTCATCGAGGCCAACCTGCGCGCGGTGGCCGACGTGGCCCGGGCCAGCCGCGGGATCACCGCGGTGGTGGGCTTCGTGGACAAGCGCGACGACATCTTCAACGCGGCCGCCATCCTCCACGACGGCGCGCAGGCCGGGACCTACCACAAGCAGTACCTGCCCAACTACGGCGTCTTCGACGAGAACCGCTACTTCCAGTCCGGGACGGAGGCGCCGGTCTTCACGCTGGGCGAGACGGTGATCGCGGCGAACATCTGCGAGGACATCTGGTACCCGACCGGGCCCACCACCCTGCAGGCCCTGGGCGGCGCCGAGCTGGTCCTGAGCATCAACGCCTCGCCGTATCACGCGGGCAAGGGGCGCTTCCGCGAGAAGATGCTGGCCACCCGCGCGGCCGACGACCTGGTGTGCCTGGCCTTCGTCAACACGGTGGGCGGCCAGGACGAGCTGATCTTCGACGGCCAGTCCTTCATCTTCAACGAGAAGGGGGAGTGCGTCGCGCGGGGGAAGCCGTTCGAGGAGGACTTCGTCGTCGCCGACCTCGACCTCGACGAGGTCTTCCGGTCGCGGCTGCACGACTCGCGGCGGCGCAAGGAGAAGCTGCGCGCCACCGGGGCCCAGTCGCGCCGGGTGGCGCTCTCCCCGCGGCCCACCCCGGAGCGCCCGAAGCTGCCGGTCCACGAGGTGCCGGTGCTCGAGCCGGTGGAGGAGATCTACCACGCCCTCGTCCTCGGCACGCGCGACTACGTCACCAAGAACGGCTTCACCCACGTCGCGCTGGGGCTCTCGGGCGGCATCGACTCCGCCCTGGTGGCGGCCATCGCGTGCGACGCGCTGGGCGCCGCCAACGTCACCGGCGTGACCATGCCCTCGCAGTACTCGTCGTCGGGCACCCGGGGCGACGCGGCGCGGCTGGCCCGCAACCTCGGTATCGAGTTCCTGCGCCTGCCCATCACGCCGGTGCTCGCCACGTACAAGCGCGCCCTCGCCAAGCCCTTCAAGGGCCTCAAGGAGGACGTGACCGAGGAGAATCTCCAGGCGCGGATCCGCGGCAACTACCTGATGGCGCTCTCCAACAAGTTCGGCTGGCTCATCCTCACCACCGGCAACAAGAGCGAGATCGGGGTGGGCTACTCCACGCTCTACGGCGACATGGCCGGCGGCTTCGCGGTGATCAAGGACGTGCCGAAGACCCTGGTCTACCAGGTGGCCGAGCACGTCAACCGCAAGGCGGGGCGCGACGTGATCCCGCGATCCATCTTCGACCGGCCGCCGTCCGCCGAGCTGCGCCCCGACCAGACCGACCAGGACACGCTGCCGCCCTACGCGGTCCTGGACGCGATCCTGGAGGCCTACGTGGAGGGCGATCAGGGCGTGGCCGACATCGTGGCGCGCGGCTTCGACGCGACCACGGTCAAGCGCGTGATCGCGATGGTGGACCGCAACGAGTACAAGCGGCGCCAGGGCCCCATCGGCATCAAGATCACCCCGCGCGCCTTCGGCAAGGACTGGCGGCTGCCCATCGTCAACCGCTTCCGCGAGTAGCCCCTGCTCCCCCCGCTCCCGCAGTCGATTCTCCTCTTCGCGCTGGCCGGCCTCGCCGAGATCGGCGGCGGCTATCTCATGTGGCTCTGGTGGCGCGAGGGCCGGCCCTGGCCGGTCGGGCTGGTCGGCGCCGCCGTGCTGATCCTCTACGGCCTGATCCCGACCTACCAGGCGGCGCACTTCGGTCGCGTCTACGCCGCCTACGGTGGCGTGTTCGTGGTGCTCTCGCTGCTCTGGGGCTGGGCGGCGGATCGCGTCGCGCCCGACCGCTACGACCTGGCCGGCGCCGCGCTCTGCCTGGCGGGCGTCGCGGTCATCATGTACGCGCCGCGCGCGGCCTAGGATGGGGCCGGGCGGGCGCCTCGACCCCGCGGATCACCTGCGCCGGCCGTGGCGCGTGCACGCCATCGCGGCCGCGGAAGGGCTCGCGCTCCGCGACGTGTGGGAGGTCGCGATCCCGCTCCCCGCGGGAGTGCCGCTCGCGCGCTGGGTGGAGGCCCTGCGGGCCGAGCCGCGCGGGCTGCCGTCGCGGGCGCTCTTCGCGCTCCGCCGGGCGATCGGGCGCCTCCTCGGCCTCGACCGCGGCGGCAGCGGCTTCGTGCCGGTGTACCAGGAGCCCGAGGAGGTCCTCTCCCGGATCACCAACCGGACGGTGACCGCGTTCCTGCACGTCTCGCTGGTCGAGCGGCGTCCCCGGCTCGCGGTCTACGTGCGTCCGAACGGCGCGTTCGGCCGGGCCTACATGGCCCTCATAGAGCCGTTCCGCCAGCGGATCGTCTACCCGGCGCTGCTGGGGGCCGGCGCGCGGGCGGCGGTCCGGCTGGGCGGCGTGCCGCGGTAGCGGCCTAGAGGGTCGGCAGGGCGTCCAGCGACTGCAGCGTGGCGAGCCGGCGGTAGATGCCGTCGCCCCGGGCCATCAGCTCCTCGTGGGTGCCCATCTCGGCGATGCGCCCGCCGTGGACCACCACCACCCGGTCCGCGTGCTTGACGGTGGCGAGCCGGTGGGCGATGACGAGCACGGTGCGGCCCCGCATCAGGTCCGAGAGCGCCTGCTGCACCAGGAACTCGCTCTCCGCGTCCAGATCCGACGTCGCCTCGTCCAGGATGAGGATCGGCGGATCCTTCAGGAACGCGCGGGCGATGGCCAGGCGCTGGGCCTGCCCGCCGGAGAGCTTCACGCCGCGCTCGCCCACCGGGGTCGCGTACCCCTCGGGCAGGGCCGCGATGAAGTCGTGGGCCTGGGCCAGCCGGGCCGCGTGCTCGATCTCGGCCTGGGTGGCGCCGGGCTTGCCGTAGCCGATGTTGTAGCCGATCGAGTCGTGGAACAGGAAGGTGTCCTGGGTCACGATGCCGATCAGCGAGCGCAGCGAGGCCACCGTGACGGATCGCAGGTCGTGGCCGTCGAGGGTGATGCGCCCGGTGGTCACGTCGTGGAAGCGCGGCAGCAGCTCCATCAGGGTGGTCTTGCCCGCGCCCGACATCCCCACGAAGGCCACCAGCTCCCCCTTCCGGACGGTCAGCGAGATGTCGCGCAGGGCCCACTCCTCGGCTTCCGGATAGCAGAAGCCGGCGCTCTCGAAGACGATCGACTCCGCGAAGCCGGGGAGGGTGCGCGCATCCGGCGCGTCCACGATCGCGGGCGGGGTGTCCAGGATCTCGAACACGCGCTCCACCGAAGCGATGGACTGCTGCACGGTGTTGACCATGCGCGAGATCTGCCGGACCGGCCCGTAGAGCAGGATCACCGCCGCGGTGAAGGAGAAGAACTCGCCGGGAGTCAGCGCGCCCGCGATCACCCGGTAGCCGCCGTACCAGAGGGCGCCCATGATCGCGAGCGCGCCGAGCACCTCCATCACCGGCTCCGCCATCTCGTCCACCCGCCGGTCTTGCAGCGCGAGGGAGAGCAGCCGGTCGTTGACGTGGTTGAACCGCTCCTGCTCGAGCCGCTCGCGCCCGAAGGCCTTGACGATCTTGGTGCCGGTGAACGACTCCTGGAGCACCACGTTCAGCTCCGCGATCTTCTGCTGCGTCCGCTTGTTGATCCGGTAGAGCTTGCGGCCGATCGCCCGGATGGTCACGCCCACCAGGGGGAAGACCGCGATGGCGATCAGGGTCAGCAGCCACTCGCGCAGGAACATGACGACGAGCAGCGCGATGATGGTGCCGACGTGCCGCACCGCCATCACCAGCACCGTCGAGGAGAGGCGGGCGAGGCGGTTGACGTCGGTGACCACGCGGGTCATGAGCTCCGCGGAGTGCAGCGAGGCGAAGAAGGCGAGCGGCATGGACTGGATGTGGGCGTACAGCTCGCCGCGGATGCGGGCGATCACGCGCTCGCCCACCGACGCCATCAGGTAGGACTGCCCGAAGCGGCCGACCCCCTTGGCCACGTAGGCGCCCAGCAGGGCGAGGGGAATGAGCTTGAGCATGGTGACGTCGCGCTTGAGAAAGATGTCGTCCATCGCGGGCTTGACCAGCCAGGCGATGAAGGCCTCCGCGCCCGACACGAGCAGGGCGAGCAGCCCGCCCGCGAGGAGCACCGGCCAGTAGGGCCGCAGGTACGGCAGGAGCCGGGCGAGCAGCCGGTAGCGTGCCTTCACGACGATCGCCGCCGCGCGGCCCACAGCCGCTCGTAGAGCGCCTCGGTCCGCTGGATCTTCTGGCTCATGGAGAACTCGGCCTCGACCCGCTTGCGGCCGGCCCGGGCCATCGCCTTGGCCCGCGTCGGGTTCTCCAGCATGCGGAGGATGGCCTGGGCGAGGGCGTCCGGATTGCGCGGCGGGACCAGCAGCCCGGTCTCGCCCTCGACGATCAGCTCGGGGTGCCCCTCGAGGTTCGTGCCGATGACCGGCGTCTCCACCGCGAGGGCCTCGCGCAGCGAGCCGGTGAGACCGAGGCCCGCGTAGGAGGCGTCCACCACGAGGTCGCTCGCGGCGAGGATCTCGGGAATGTCCTCGCGGTGTCCGAGCACGTGCACGGACTCGCCGATGCCGCGCCGGAAGGCCCGGTCGCGCAGGGAGAACACGCGCGCCGGCGGGGCGCCCACGAAGAGCAGCCGCGCGTGCGGCAGGGCGTGGCAGACGCGCGTCATGGCCTCGAGCACGTCGTCGTTGCCCCGCCAGGAGCGGATGCCGACCTGGGTGACGAGGGTGTGCTCCGGACTCAGGCCGAGCTCCGCGCGGATGCGGCGGCCGTCCACCGCGGGGTGGAAGCGGCCCAGGTCCGTCCCCGAGTAGATGACCTCGATCTTCTCGCCGGGCACCCCGGCCCCGACGAGCCCGCGCTTGATGGACTCGCAGACCGCCACGATCGCGGTCACCCGCTTCGTGGTGTAGCCGAGGCGATTCCAGCGATCGAGGGGGAAGCTCACCCCGCGATTGAGGACGAGGACCGGGATCCGCACCGTGAGCCCGGCGATCATGGACAGGGTCCGCGCGCGCCCCTTCTGGCAGTGCACGATCTGGATGTCGTGCTCGCGGATGAGCCGGGCGAGCGCCCACGCGGAGGGCAGATCGATGCCGCTCCGCATCGGGATCGCGGCGTGCTCGACGTTGGCGGCGGCGCACGCGCGGCCCCAGTGCTCGTTCGGGCGCGTCGCCACCACCACGTGGTGGCCGCGTCCGGCCAGCCCCAGCGCGAGATCGCGGAGCTGGATGGCCGCGCCGGTGAAGAAGTCGGACTTCGGATAGAGCTGGAGGATATTCACGCGCGGCTCACGCGGTCCCGGTCAGCGCCGGCCGCTCACCGGACGCGGAAGAACTCCTTCACCGCCGCGATGACCTCGTCCACCTCGGCGGTGGTGTGGCCGGCCGAGATCGGCAGCGTCAGGATCTCCTTCACGATCCGCTCCGTCCGGGGCAGGGCGGGCGGGTCGAACGATTCCACCGCGGGCTGCTGGTGGCTCGCGACCGGGTAGTGGATGCCGGTGGCGATGCCGCGCTCCTTGAGGAACTTCGCGAGCGCGTCCCGCTCGGGCGTGCGGACCACGTAGAGGTGATAGACGTGGTGCGCTCCCGGCGCCTCGACCGGCAGGACCAGGGGCAGGCCCGCGAGCCCGCGCTGGTAGCGCGCGGCGAGGAGGCGCCGGTGGTCGTTCATCGCGTCGAGCCGCCGCAGCAGCACGCGGCCGATCGCGGCCTGGATGTCGTTGAAGCGCAGGTTGAAGCCGATCTCGGAATGCACGTCCTTGTTGAGGCGGCCGTGATCGCGGAGCCGCCGGCAGCGCGCGGCCACGTCGTCGTCGTCGGTGACCAGCAGCCCCCCGTCGCCCATCACGGTCAGGTTCTTGGACGGGTAGAACGAGAACGCGCCCGCGCGGCCGAAGCTGCCGACCTTGCGCCCCTGCCAGGCGGCCCCGTGCGCCTGCGCGCAGTCCTCGAGCAGCCAGAGACTGCGCTCGGCGCAGAGCCGGCGGATGCCGTCGAGATCCGCGGGATGGCCGTAGAGGTGCACCGGCACGAAGCCCACCGTGCGGGCCGACACCTTCCCGGCCGCGTCCTTCAGATCCACGGTGTAGGAATCGTCGACGTCCACGAACACGGGCACCGCGCCCGCGAAGCAGACCGCCTCGACGGTGGGGAAGGCGGTGTGGGAGGGCACGAGCACCTCGTCGTCGGCCTTGACCCCGAACGCCTTCAGCGCCATCCAGATCGCGGCGGTCGCGCTGCTCGTGAGCACCGCGTGCTTGCTGCCGATGTACCGGGCGAACTCCTGCTCGAAGGCCTTCGACTCCGGCCCCAGGATGTACTGCCGAGAGTCGATCGCGGCCAGGACGGCGGCCTTGATCTCATCGTCGACGGGCGGCCGGGAAAGCGGCACGGGCATGCGTGGATCCTCCTTGGGTCAAGTATGCAGCCGCGAGTACCTGCCGCGGAAATACAGGAGCGGCTCCTTGCCCTCGTCGTCGCTCCACTCCCCGGAGTCGACCTGGGCCACGAAGATCATGTGATCGCCGCCGGGGTAGGCGTGCACCACTGTGCACTCGAGCCGCGCCAGGGCGTCCGGCAGCACCGGCAGGCCGAGCTGCCCGGGCCGGTACTCGAGCCCCGCGAACTTCTCCTCGCCGGGGGCGGTGGTGGACGTGGCGAAGCGCCGCGACGCGCCCTCCTGCCCCTGGGCCAGGACATTGACCGCGAAGCGGCCGGCCGCCTTGATCGCGGGATAGCTCTGGGCCTTCTGCGACACGCAGAC
This sequence comes from Candidatus Methylomirabilota bacterium, assembly GCA_035249225.1. GTDB lineage: Bacteria > Methylomirabilota > Methylomirabilia > Rokubacteriales > CSP1-6 > CAMLFJ01. The sequence continues at coordinate 20,979 of DATFGS010000251.1, forward strand.
CAGGATCAGGGGCGGGTGCAGGGACACGGAGGTGAACGAGCTGGCGGTGAGCCCGGTCGGCCGCTTCTCGGCATCCCACGCGGTGATGATGGTGACTCCGGTGGCGAAATGACTCATCACGCGGCGAAAGTCGTCGGGCCCGAGCACCTGAACGTTGTAGCAGTTCCGACCCGATTTTTCAAGTTCTCCAAGGGCTTGGACCGCATCCGGTGAGGCTCCGCTCGTTGACGGGGCCCGGGTTGGCCCCTATACTGCGCCCATACCCATGACGACCCTCACCGAGGAGGCCGTGCTCGCCGCGCTCCGCGCCGTGCAAGACCCCGACCGGGGCCAGGACATCGTGAGCCTCGGGCTGGTCAAGGAGCTCCACGTGCACGACGCGGAGGTCTCCTTCACCCTGGCCTTCGCCGGGCAGTCCCCCGCGACGAAGGCCGCGCTCCACAGCAGCGCCTCGAAGGCGATCTCCCAGCTCCCCGGGGTGAGCCGCGTGAGCGTGAAGATGGGCTCGGCCGCCGGGGCCGGACGGCCTCAGGCGCCCGCGGCGCACGGCCACGCCCATGGCCCGCCGGGCGCGCCCGCGGCCACGGACTTCATCCCCCAGGTGAAGCACACGATCGCGGTGTCCTCGGGCAAGGGCGGCGTGGGCAAGTCGACGGTGGCGGTGAACCTGGCGCTGGCGCTCAAGCAGTCGGGCGCGGAGGTCGGGCTGGTGGACGTGGACGTCTACGGCCCCGACGTCCCGCTGATGATGGGGGCCAAGGGCAAGCCGGGCATGTTCGAGAACAAGATCATCCCGGTCGAGGCCCACGGCATCAAGATCATGTCCATCGGCCTGCTGGTGGCGGAGCGCGAGGCCCTCGTGTGGCGCGGCCCGATGATCCACTCGGCGGTGCAGCAGTTCCTGCGCGACGTCAACTGGGGCCCGCTCGACTACCTCGTCTTCGACATGCCGCCGGGCACCGGCGACGCGCAGCTCTCGCTCTCGCAGGTCGTGCCGCTTTCCGGCGTGGTCATGGTGACGACGCCGCAGGAGGTCGCCCTGCTCGACGTGCGCAAGGCGCTCGGGATGTTCCGGAAGCTGAACGTCCCGATCCTGGGCATCGTCGAGAACATGAGCTACTTCGTCGCGCCCGACACCGGGCGCCGCTACGGCATCTTCGGCGAGGGTGGGGGCCAGCGCGTGGCCGACGAGTTCGGCGTGCCCCTGCTCGGGCAGATCCCGCTCGAGATGGAGACCCGCGAGGGCGGCGACGCCGGGGTGCCCATCACGGTCGGGCGGCCCGACTCGGCCCAGGCCCAGGCCTTCCGGGCGATCGCCGCCGCCGCGGTCGCGCGGGTGGACGCGGTGGCCGCGCTCAAGCTCCCCAGCATCGGGTAGGCCGCCAACGCGTCCACCCGATGCCGGCCCAGGTCTCGCTCCCGATCTTCCCGCTGCCGGATCTCACGTTCTTCCCGCACACGATGCTGCCGCTGCACATCTTCGAGGCGCGCTACCGGGCCATGATCACCGACTGCCTCTCGCGCGACAGGCGGCTCGCGGTGGTCGGCCTGCTGCCCGGCTACGAGGCGAGCTACGAGGGCAAGCCCGCCGTCCACGCGGTCTGCGGGGTGGGGCGCATCGTGCGGTGGGAGCGCCTCGCGTCCGGTCGCTTCAACCTCCTCCTGCGGGGCGAGGGGCGGGTGCGCATCGATCGCGAGCTGCCGACCGACACCCTCTACCGGATGGTGGCGGCCACGCCGCTCGCCGAGACCGGCGCCGACGGCGCGGCGGTGGCCGCGCTGGGCGCCCGGGTCAAGGCGCGCTGCCAGCAGATCCTCTCCGCCCTGGGACGGTCGACCGAGGACCTCGCGACCATGATGGAGGGGCTCGACCAGCCGGCCGCGCTCTGTGACCAGGTGGCGTCGGCCCTGATCCCGACTCCGGCGACCCGCCAGGCGCTCCTGGAAGAGCTCGACGTCGAGCGGCGGCTCGAGCGCCTCGTCGACGCCCTGGACACCCTCCTGAGCCAGCTCACCGGAGAAGGCGGGCGCGCGTGAGGCGCGGGACCGCGACGCTGCTCCTCGCCCTGGCGCTGCTCGGGCCCGCGGCGGAGGCGGCCACCCGATGGGGATGGCTCGGCGTGCGCATCCGCGACCTGTCCGAGCAGGAGATGGAGGAGATCTCCCAGCGATTCGGGCTGCGCGAGGGCTTCGGGGCGGTGATCGTCGAGGTGATCCAGGAGACCCCCGCGGCGGCCGCCGGCCTCCGCACCGGCGACCTGGTGGTCGCGTTCAGCGACCGCCCGGTGGTGGACACGCGGAGCCTGCAGCGCGCGATCGCTTCCACCGCGGTGGGCGACAGCGTGAAGCTCACGGTGCTGCGGCGGGAGGAGGGCCGTCGGCCGGTGCAGGTCAAGGTCGGCGCGATGCCCGCGGCGGTCGCGGCCGAGCGCGTGGCCGCCGAGTACGGCTTTCTCGTGCGTGACCCGGAGGGCCAGCCCGAGCTCGGGGGCGCGCGGCCGCCCGCGACGCCGTCGGTGGCCGCGGTCCTGCCGCGCAGCCGCGCGGAGAGGGCCGGGCTCAAGGTGGGCGACGTGCTCACCGAGGTCAACGGCCGGCCGGTGGTCACGCTCGACGCGGTCCGCGAGGCCCTGCTCGCGGCCGGCCCGGACGGGCCGCTGCCCCTGATCGTGCGGCGGGACCAGGAGTGGGTGACGGTCACGCTCGAGCCCGTCCCGGACCGGTAGGACGCGGGGGGAACCCCGGGGCGGCGTCCCCGGTTGGTTGGGCAAACATGTTGTCACCCCGGGGGTACGGCCGGGGTAAAATCGTGTCCGTCCCACGATCCATCCTTCGTCAAAGGAGACGACCGATGAGCAACCAGCAGACACCAGTCGAGGCTCCGCGCCGCCGGTTCCTGAAGAGCGCGGCGGCCGCGGGCGTGGCGACGCTCGGCTTCCCCATGGTCGCCAAGGCCCAGGGTCCCATCTCGATGCGCTGGCAGTCGACGTGGCCGGCCAAGGACATCTTCCACGAGTACGCCAACGACTTCGCCAAGAAGGTCAACGACATGACGGGCGGCGACCTCAAGATCGAGGTGCTGCCCGCGGGCGCGGTGGTGCCCGCCTTCGGCCTGCTCGACGCGGTGTCGAAGGGCACGCTCGACGGCGGCCACGGGGTGCTGGTGTACCACTACGGCAAGCAGACCGCGCTGGCGCTCTGGGGCTCCGGGCCGGCGTACGGCATGGACGCCAACATGCTGCTGTCGTGGCACAAGTACGGCGGCGGCAAGCAGCTCCTCGACAAGCTCTACAAGTCCATCAACGCCAACGTGGTGTCGTTCCCCTACGGACCGATGGCCACGCAGCCCCTCGGCTGGTTCAAGAAGCCGGTGACCAAGCCCGAGGACTTCAAGGGCCTCAAGTTCCGCACGGTCGGCATCTCGATCGACGTGTTCACCGGCCTGGGCGCGGCGGTCAACGCGCTGCCCGGCGGCGAGATCGTCCCCGCCATGGACCGCGGCCTCCTGGACGCGGCCGAGTTCAACAACGCGACGTCCGACCGGATCCTCGGGTTCGCGGACGTCTCGAAGGTCTGCATGCTGCAGAGCTACCACCAGAACGCCGAGCAGTTCGAGATCATGTTCAACAAGACCAAGTTCGACGCGCTGCCCGACAAGATGAAGTCCATCATCGAGAACGGGGTGGAGGCGGCCTCCGCCGACCTGTCGTGGAAGGCGATCGACCGCTACTCGAAGGACTACATCGAGCTGCAGACCAAGGACAAGGTCCGGTTCTACAAGACCCCCGACTCGTTGCTGCAGAAGCAGCTCGAGGCCTACGACGCGGCCGCGGACAAGAAGGCGGCCGACAACCCGATCTTCAAGGAGATCGCGGAGTCGCAGCGGGCGTTCGCGGCCCGGACGGTGAAGTGGGACCTCGACACCAACGTCAGCCGCCGGATGGCCTACAACCACTACTTCAACAAGCCGGCCGCGAAGAAGAGCTAGCCGCGTCGTGACCAGCGAACAGGCCGGTCGTCCGGCATCCGCCGGGTGGCCGGCCTGCTTCGTGTCCGGGCGGTGAATCCATGAACGCGCAGCGCTTCATCCACGCGATCGACCAGATCAGCTACTGGTCCGGCAAGGCCTTCGCCTGGCTGATCGTCGCCCTCACCTTCGTGGTGTCGATCGAGGTGTTCAAGCGGTACATCCTCAACGCGCCCACCGCGTGGATCTTCGACTTCAACAATATGCTGTACGGCACCCTGTTCATGATGTGCGGGGCCTACACCCTGGCCCAGGCCGGCCACGTGCGCGCCGACTTCATCTACATCTACATGAAGCCGCGCGGCCAGGCCGCCCTCGACCTCATCCTCTACCTGCTGTTCTTCATGCCGTGCATGCTCGGCCTCATCTACGCGGGGGGCGGCTACGCGCTCGACTCCTGGCGCATCGCCGAGCACTCGACCGTGACCGCGGAAGGGCCGCCGATCTACCACTTCAAGACCGTGATCCCGCTCGCGGGCGTGCTGGTCATGCTGCAGGGCCTCGCGGAGATCGTCCGCTGCCTGGCCTGCCTCCGCACCGGGCAGTGGCCGGCGCGCCTGGAGGACGTCGAGGAGATCGACGTCATCGATACCCAGCTCGGCCACAGCCAGTACGTGGACGAGGACTCGCGCCGCGCCGCCATGGAGGGCGCCAAGGCGATCGACGAGGCCGCGCGCCACCGGAGCGTGATGGAGGAGAGCGTGGTGCACGAGCAGGCGGTCCGCGAGGACGACAAGCGGCCGTGAGCGATCCGTCCTTCGGCCTCCTCATGCTGGGCTTGATCGTGGTCGCGATCATGATGGGCTACCCGACCGCCTTCACCCTGATGGGCCTCGGCATGGCCTTCGGCTTCCTCGCCTTCTGGATCCCGGGCGCCCACTGGTACGACAACCGGGTGTTCGACCTGATCGCGCAGCGGACCTACGGGGTGATGACCAACGACACCCTCCTCTCGGTGCCCCTGTTCGTCTTCATGGGGTACGTGATGGAGCGGGCCGCGCTCGTGGACCGCATGTTCCACAGCGTTCAGCTCGCGTTCCGGCGGGTGCCCGCCTCCCTCGCGGTGACCACCCTGCTGGTGTGCGCGTTCTGGGGCATCGCCTCCGGCATCGTGGGCGCGGTGGTCGTCCTGATGGGCGTCATCGCGCTGCGGCCGATGCTGAAGGCGGGCTACGACATCAAGCTGGCCTCCGGGGCCATCACCGCGGGCGGGACCCTCGGCATTCTGATCCCGCCCTCCGTCATGCTGATCGTGTACGCCGCGGTGGCGGGGCAGTCCATCGTCAAGCTGTACGCGGCCGCGATGCTGCCCGGCTTCTTCCTGACCTTCCTCTACCTCATCTACATCCTCGGCTGGGCGCTGATCAATCCCAAGATCGCGCCCAAGCTGGCCCCCGACGAGTACCGGGTCGCGGTGCCGGAGGCCCTGCAGAAGCTCGAGCGTGGGCCGAAGCGCCGGATCGTGCCCGGGCTGCTGGCCGCCCTGGTGAAGCCGAGCCTGGCCGGCTCCGCCGGATACCGGATCGTCGTGGCCAACGTGGCCGCGATCGCGGTGCCGGTGATGCTCACCGCCGGGACCCTCGGCGCCACGTGGTGGTACGTGGTGGTCTACAACGCGCCCGACGTCGTCGTGGCGGCCCCGGCCTCCCCGCCGGTCACGGCGGCGACCCCGGCCGCGAAGCCTGCCCCGTCGGCCACGTCCGCGGGGAAGGAAGAGCAGCCGCAGGCGCTCGGCTCGGCCGCGACCGAGAAGGAGGAGCAACCCCAGGAGCTTGGTGCAGCCGAGGAGTCGGCGTCCACCTCGACCGCGCGGGCAACCGAGGGACCTCCGGAGGAGATGACGTCGGTACGGGAAGTGCCGACCGGACCGGCGGCGAGCAAGGTGCCGGAGCACTTCTTCGCCTGGTTCTGGGGGATCTCCGCGCTGTTCGCCCTGATCCTCCTGTTCTACTTCTCGCGCATGGACGGCGAGCAGCTCGAGGTCCTCAAGGAGCTGATCGCCTCGGTCGTGCCGCTGGGCGTGCTCACGGTGGTGGTGCTCGCGGTCATCCTGTTCGGCATCTGCACCGCCACCGAGTCGGCGGCGATCGGGGCGCTGGGCGCGCTCTACCTCGCGGTCCTGGCCAAGTTCCGCAAGGAAGTCCTGTGGTGGAGCCTCGTGGGCGCCATCGTGGGGTTCGCGCTCGGGTGGTACGAGAACGAGCCCTGGATGTCGATGCTGGTGGCCGCCTCCATCGGCGGCACGTTCCTCGGGACGGTCGGGCCGGGGCTCCTGCACCTGCGCGACTCCCGGGAGCTGCGCGAGAACCTCAAGCAGTCCACGTTCCTGACCGCCAAGACCACCGCGATGGTGTGCTGGCTCTTCGTGGGCTCCGCGCTCTTCTCGGCGGTGTTCGCCCTGCACGGCGGCCAGTCGCTGATCGAGCGGTGGGTGCTCGGCATGAACCTCTCGCCGCTCGGATTCCTCTTCGTCGCCCAGGTCCTGATCTTCTTGCTCGGCTGGCCGCTCGAGTGGACCGAGATCATCGTGATCTTCTGCCCGATCTTCATCCCCCTCCTGAGCCACTTCGACATCGATCCGATCCTCTTCGGGACGATGGTGGCGGTCAACCTGCAGGCCGCGTTCCTGTCGCCGCCGGTGGCGATGTCGGCGTTCTACCTCAAGGGGGTGGCGCCGAAGCACGTGACGCTCAACCAGATCTTTGCCGGGATGATGCCGTACATGGTCATCGTGCTGATCTGCTTGGCGTTCATGTACATCTGGCCCGGCATGACGCTCTGGCTGCCTAACTTCCTCTACGGCAACTAGCTCCCGACGTCGGCGTGATGTCCCGGCCGGAGGGGCCGGGGAGGGGTGGCGGGGGCATCTGACCACGACCCGCGGTCTCGGCATATTGGCCGGGGAGTTCCCAATCGGGGTTGGTGAGGCGGAGCGAGCCCCGGAGGGAACGGGTCAGACTGCCCCCGCCACCCCTCCCGGGGCCCTCCGGCCTCCCCTTCGCGGTGACGCTGACCGGGCTCCCATCCACCATGTCAGAGCCGGGTCCCGCGTTGTCGCTCTGTACATGCGCTTCGGCTTCTCTCTCGTGTTCCTTGGCGGGGGTTGAACGTATACTGCGGCGCCATGGGGACTCGGGAGCTCTGGGAGATGTCGGCGAGCGAGCTCGGGGGGTTGATCCGGGCGGGGAAGGCGAGCTCGGTCGAGGTGGTGGAGAGCTGCCTCGGGCGGATCCGGGAGACGGAGCCCCAGGTGGAGGCGTGGATCTATCTGGATCCGGAGTATGCGCTGAGCCAGGCGAAGGCCGCGGATGAATGGAGGATGTCGGGTAAGCCGATCGGGGGGCTTCAGGGCGTGCCCGTGGGATTGAAGGACATCATCGACACCGGGGACATGCCGACCGAGAACGGGTCGGTGCTGCATGCGGGGCGGACGCCGTCGCGGGACGCGGCAGTGGTCGAGCGGCTGCGGGCGGCGGGAGCGGTGATCATGGGCAAGACGGTCACCACCGAGTTCGCCACGCGGACCCCGGGCAAGACGCGGAACCCGCACAACCCCGGTCACACGCCCGGCGGATCGTCCAGCGGGTCGGCGGCGGCGGTGGCCGCGGGCATGGTGCCGCTCTCGCTCGGCAGCCAGACCGGCGGATCCACGATCCGCCCGGGGTCGTACTGCGGGGTCTATGCGCTGAAGCCCACGCACGGGCTGGTATCGCGGTACGGGATGTTCCAGCTCTCGCGCAGCCTCGACCACGTGGGCCTCTTCGCGCGGACCATCGAGGATCTGGGGCTGCTGCTGGAGGAGGTCGCGGGCTACGACGAGCGCGATCCGGACACGCATCCTCGCGGCCGAGGCCGGTACCGGGCGATCGCGATGGAGGAGCCGCCGGCCGAGCCGCGCTTCGGGTTCTTCCGGTCCGGGCGGTGGGACCGCATCGCGGACGACGCGCGCGCGGCGATCAGCGAGGTGGTCGACCACCTGGGCGGGCGCGTGGAGGAATTCGAGCTCAGCGAGAGCCCCGACGAGCTGGCCGAGTGGCACCGCGTGATCATGGATTCCGAGGTGGCGGTCAACCTGCGGCGCGAGTGGGAGACGGGGCGCGACCGGCTGTCGGCGCCGCTGCGCGGGCGCATCGAGGCCGGGCACGCGGTGCGGGCGCCCGAGTACCTGGCCGCGAGGGCCGCGGCGGGCCCGCTGATGGCCACCTTCACCGAGCTGTTCGAGCAGCGCTACGACGCGATCCTGACGCCCGCGGTGGACGGGACGGCGCCGGCGGGGCTCGAGTCCACCGGCGAGCCGACCTTCTGCACGCTCTGGACCATGCTCGGCCTGCCCTCGGTGAGCCTGCCGCTGCTCGAAGGCGCCAACGGGCTGCCGCTGGGCGTGCAGCTCGTGGGCCCGCGCAACGGCGACGGGCGGCTCCTGCGCACCGCGCGCTGGCTCGCGGAGTCCGTGGGGTCCTAGCGGACCGCCTCTCACCCTGCCTTCTCCTCCGAGGGGAGAGGGTCGGGGTGAGGGGCGGAGGTTATACTACCGGGGACATGATCGTCCTCGGCATCAACGAGACCCACTGCGCGACCGCCGCCGTCCTCCGGGACGGCCGCGTCATCGGCTGCGCCTCCGAAGAGCGCTTCAGCCGGCTCAAGAACGACGCGGGGTACCCGCGCCGCGCGATCGACGCGCTCCTGCGCGAGCTGGCGATCACCCCCCAGCAGATCGACGTGGTGGCTCTCGCGGGCGCCCGCGCGGCCTCCCGGGAGTGGCTGAACCGGGTGCTCCACGACGAGGACTACGTGAAGGAGTACTACGGCGTCTCGTGGCCTTCCCGGCGGCGCACCTTCGAGAAGAAGGTGCGGAAGTGGGGCGCCAAGTTCGGCCTCATCGACGCCTCCCGCGGGAAGTTCGGCATCTCCCAGCGCGAGCGTCTGGGCTTCGTCACCGGGCATCTGGGCCTGGCGGCGGACCGCATCGTGTGCCTCGACCACCACACGTGCCACGCGGCGGCGGCTTACTGGGGCTCGGGCTTCGGGGGCCGCGACGCGCTCGTCCTGACCAACGACAACTCGGGGGACGGGCTCTGCGCGACCGCCTCCACCGGCCGGGGCCTGGCGCTCGAGCGGCACGAGGCCACGCCGAGCGCGCCGGGCTCGATCGGCGCGTTCTACTCGTTCGTCACCCTCGCGATGGGCATGAAGTTCGGCGAGCACGAGTACAAGGTCATGGGCATGGCCCCGTACGCGCCGGAGAAGTACGCGGCGCGCGCGGAGGCGGCCCTGCGCGAGGTCTTCGACCTCGAGGACGGCCGGCCCGCGCGCTTCCGCTGGCGCGCCGCGGGCGAGCGCTACCAGCTCCTGCTGCGCGCCATGGTCGGCCTGCGCTTCGATTGGGTCGCGGGCGGCGCACAGCGGCTGCTCGAGGACGTGCTGCTGCGCTGGAGCCGCCTCATGCGCGAGCGCTACGGCGGCGGCCGGCTCGCCCTGGGCGGCGGCGTCTTCATGAACGTGAAGGCCAACATGCTGCTGGGCCAGGAGGACTGGGTCGAGGAGCTCTTCGCCTTCCCGTCCTGCGGCGACGAGTCGAACGCGGTGGGCGCGGCCTACCTCGGGTACATCCAGGAGTGCGCGCGCCGCGGGGTGGCTGCCGCGCCGCAGCCCTTCGGGGCGGCCTACCTCGGGCCGTCGGTCACCGACGAGGAGGCGGAGGCAGTCGTCCGCGAGCGGCGCCTCGAGGGGCAGTACAAGGTCGCCTTCCACGACCGGATCGAGGAGCGCATCGCGGAGCTGCTGGTCTCGGACGGTGTCGTCGCCCGATGCGCGGGGCGGATGGAGTTTGGCGCCCGGGCGCTCGGGAACCGCTCGATCCTCGCGAATCCCTCGGACCACCGGGTGGTCGGGCTGATCAACCGCATGATCAAGAACCGCGACTTCTGGATGCCCTTCGCGCCGACGGTGCTGGCCGAGCGGGCGGGGGACTACCTGGTCAATCCCAAGGGCTTCGCCTCGCCCTACATGATGCTGGCGATGCCGACGCG
>DATFGS010000252.1:0-7295 GCA_035249225.1 Candidatus Methylomirabilota bacterium
GCCTTCGCGCGCGAGGAGCGCCGCGGGCTCATGCTGGCCGCGGCCACCCGCTCCGCCGCGGTGGTCGTCATCCTCGGGTGGCTGGCCCTGTCGAACCCCGAGCGGGGCCCGGCCCTCGCGTGGGTGCTCGGGACCGCCGGGTTCTTCCTCGTCACCGGCCTGGCCCAGTTCCGGCTGTACTTCCGGGGCGGCGCGCCGCGGATCACCCCGTACGTCTTCATGCTCGTGGATTCGCTGGCGCTGGCCGCCGTGCTCCTGCTCCCGAACCCGTTCGCCGCGCCCGGGCTGCCGCGGGCCCTGCCGCTGCGCTACGCGGCTTTCATGTACTTCTTCCTCCTCCTCATGCAGGCGGCGTTCTCGTTCCGGCCGCGCCTACTGCTGTGGACCGGGCTCTGCGGCGTCGTGGCCTGGACGGGCGGATTCCTCTGGATCGTGACCCGGCCCGAGACCATCGTCGACGCGCCGGACGGGCCGGGCGGGTCGGCCGCCCTCGCCACCTACCTCGATCCGAACTACGTCTCGCTGCTGAAGTACCAGAACGAGATCATCGTGTTCGTGCTGGTGAGCGCCGGGCTGGCGCTCCTGGTCCGCCGCTCGCGCACGCTGGTGGCCGAGCGCGCCGACGCCGAGCGCACCCGCGGCAATCTCGCCCGCTACTTCTCGCCCAAGGTGGTGGACACGCTGGCCGAGCGCGACGAGCCCCTGGGCCGTGTCCGCCGGCAGTCCGTCGGCGTGCTCTTCGCCGACCTGGTGGGCTTCACGACCATGGCCGAGGAGATGACGCCCGAGGAGGTCATGGCGATGCTACGCGACTTCCACGGGCGGATGGAGGAGGAGGTGTTCCGCCACGGCGGCTGTCTCGAGAAGTTCATCGGCGACGCGCTGCTCGCGACGTTCGGCGTGCCGGACCCGGGCCCGCACGACGCGACCGACACCCTGGCCTGCGCGCGCGGCATGCGCGGGGCGCTTCAGGCGTGGAACCGCGAGCGGGCGGCGGCCGGGCTGCCCCCGCTGCGCATGGGCCTGGGCCTGCACCACGGCCCGGTCGTGGCCGGCGACATCGGCAGTCGCCGCAACATGGCCTTCGCGACGGTGGGCGACACGACCAACATCACCAGCCGCCTGCAGGCGATGACCCGCGACTTGACGGTCGACATGGTGGTCAGCGGCGCCCTCGTCGCGGCGGTCGAGCGGGAGGGCGCCGACTCCGGGGTCCTGGCCGGGCTCGCCGCGCGCGGGCCGCACGCGCTGCGCGGACGCGACACGCCGATCGAGCTGTGGACCGAGTAGGCGTCCGCCGGCCCCGGTTTGACCCCTTCCGGACGATCTGGCAAGATCCCCGCGATGGCGCTGCCGTGAGCGGCGTCCCCATCCAAGGAGAGCCTGAATGAGAGTGCTGCTCGCGGTCGTGCTCCTCGTCGTGCTCGGGGTGTCGGGGGCGACCGCCCAGGCGCCGGCGCCGGTCAATCTCGCCTTCGCGACCCTGGACACCGGCAGCGCCTGGTACGTCTACGGCGCCACCATGGCCGAGCTGCTGCGCAAGACCCTGCCGCCCGGCTCGAACATCGACGTGAAGCCGCGCGCCGGCGGCGTCGGCAACCCGCGGCTGGTGGCCAAGAACGAGACGCCGCTCGGCCTGTCCTTCACGGTGACCAACCGCTGGGCGCTCGAGGGCAAAGAGGCCTACACCGAGAAGCTCGAGAACATCCGGGCCCTAGTGGGCGGCCTCGACACCTACTATCTCGTCGCGATGGCCACCAAGAAGCTCGGGATCACCTCGGTGCGCGACATCCGCGACAAGAAGCTGCCGGTCCGCGTCTACACCCAGCCGGTCGGCGCGCTCGGCGAGTTCGCCGGGCGCCAGCTCCTGCGGGCGGCCGGCCTCGGCTACAGCGAGATCAAGGGCTTTGGCGGCTCCACCCAGCACGTCGGCTACAACGTGATCATCGACGCCTTCAAGGACGGCCGCGCCGACATCCTCTTCGCGGTGGTGACGCCCAAGCACCCGTCGGTGAGCGAGATCGTGTCGTCGGTGGACGTGGAGTTCCTCGGCCTCGACGCGGACACCGCCAAGGCGCTGCTGCCCCTGGGCTACGTCGCGGCCACCATGCCGCCCGACACCTTCAAGGGCCAGTCGAAGCCGGTGAGCACGGTCGGCTTCCCGACGGTGCTGATCACCAACCGGGAGCTGCCGGAGCCGATCGCCTACGCGGTGACCAAGACGATCGTGGAGAGCAAGGACGCGCTCGTGCGCGGCCATGCGGGGCTGGCCGAGTTCGAGCCGCGAACCGCGTGGCAGCCCGACAAGGTCGGCATCCCCCTGCATCCGGGCGCCGAGCGAGCGTACCGGGAGAAGGGGTGGATGAAATAGCCGACCCTCTCGTCCTCGTCAACGGCCGCATCCTGACCCTCGACCCGCGGCGCCCCGTCGTCTCCGCGCTCGCCGTCGCGGGCGGGCGCGTCGCGGCGACGGGCGGGCGCGGCGAGGTCGAGCGCCGGCGCGACCGCCACACGCGGGTCATCGACCTGCGCGGGGCGACCGTGATCCCCGGGCTCGTCGACGCCCATGCCCATCTCGACCGCGAGGGGCTCAAGCTCATCTACCCCTCGCTCGCGCGCTGCCGCTCGATCGCCGATATTCAACGGCTCATCCGGACGCGCGCGGCCAGACAGAAACCAGGCACGTGGATCGTCACCATGCCGATCGGCACGCCGCCGTTCTACCAGGACGCGCCGGGCGGCCTCGCCGAGAATCGCTGGCCGACCCGCGCGGATCTCGACGCCGCCGCGCCGGACCATCCCGTCTACCTCCGCGGCATCTGGGGCTACTGGAACCGGCCGCCGGTCCACTCGGTCGCCAACGGCCAGGCCCTCGCGCGGGCCGGCGTCACCCGCGACACGGTGCCGCCGCCGGGCGTGGAGATCGTCCGGGACGCGGCCGGCGAGCCGACCGGCCTCTTCGTCGAGCACAATGCCATCCAGGTGCTCGAGTTCACGCTGATGCGCGAGGCGCCGCGCTTCACCCCCGCCGACCGCCTGCGCGCGCTCCGCGTCTCGCAGCGCGCCTACGCGGCCCGCGGGGTCACCGCGGTGTACGAGGGCCACGGGATCGCGCCAGAGGTGCTGGCCACCTACCGGCAGAGCCACGCGCAGGGCGAGCTGCGGCTGCGCTGCACGCTGGCGGTCAGCCCGACGTGGGACGCGGCGGAGGCCCGCCGCGCCATCCCGGAGCTGGCCGCGTGGGCCGGCGGTGCCGGGCTCGGCGACGATCGCCTGCGGGTGGCCGGCGTCTGCCTGCACCACGGCGGCGACGCCGGGGTCGCCCGCATCCTGCACGCGTCGCAGCCCTACACCGGCTGGGCCGGGTTCGTGGAGAGCGCCAACGATCCCGCCGCCTATCTCGAGCAGGCCGAGCTGGCCGCGCGCCACCAGCTCCGCGTCAACACGCTGGTGACACGCTGCCTGCCGGAGGTGCTCGACGCGTGGGAGACGGTGGCCCGCCGCCATCCCATCCGAGACCTGCGCTGGGTCCTCGTGCATCTCAACGCGGCCACGCCCGGGCAGCTCGCGCGCATCCGCCGGCTCGGCGCCGTCGCCACCACCAACCCCATCTCCTATCTCTACCGCTCGGCCGGCGACGAGGTGGCCAAGCTCGGCGGTGCCGCCGACCAGCTCCTGCCCCACCGGAGCCTGGCCCGCCATCGCATTCCGTTCGGGATCGCCACCGACAACAAGCCGGCCGACCCGTGGGTCGCCTTCGCGGCCGTCGTGGCCCGGCGCGACATGCGGACCGGCGCGGTCGTGGGCGCGCGCGAGCGGCTCACGCGCGCCCAGGCGCTCGCCGCCCTCACGCAGGGCGGCGCCTGGGTGACGTTCGCGGAGCGCCGGCGCGGGCGGCTGGCGCCGGGCTGGGCGGCCGACCTCGCGGTGCTCGAGCACGACCCGCTGACCGCGCCGCTCGAGGCGCTGGTCGGGCAGACCGCGCGCCTCACCCTGGTCGGCGGCGAGGTCGTCCACCATGCCTGAGCTGCGCTCGCCGCGCGTCTGGCTGGCGATGACCTGGTCCGTCTTCCAGCTCTACACCGCCTACGCCGGGCTCTACGACCTGCTGATCCAGCTCCCGGTGCACGTGGCCTTCGCGATCGCGCTCGGGTTCCTGACCGAGCCGATCCCCGACTCGCCGGAGGCAGCGGCCCGGCTGGCCGCGCGGCGGCCCCCGCGCGGGCTCGACGGCGCCTTCGCGCTGCTGGCCCTCCTGTGCGCCGCGCACTTCGTGTGGCACAACGACCGCCTGGCGTCCCGGATGGCCATGGTGGACGATCCCGAGCGCCTGGACGTGGTCGTCGGCGTGCTCTTCACCGCGCTGCTGCTCGAGGCGGCGCGGCGTCACATCGGCTCCGCCCTGGTCGTCCTGGCCCTCGTCTTCGTGGCCTACTCCTTCGCGGGCCCGTGGCTGCCCGGCTTCGTCGGCCACGGCGGCGAGTCGTTCCTGAAGCTGGTGGACCAGCAACTGCTGACCACGCAGGGCATCTTCGGGATCCCCACCCTGGTCTCGGCCACGTTCATCTTCCTGTTCGTGGTCTTCGGCAGCGTGATGTCCCACGGGGGCCTCCTGCGCTTCTTCACCGACGGCGCCCTCGCGGTGGCGGGCGGCAGCCGGGGCGGCGCGGGAAAGGTCGCGGTGATCGCGAGCGGGCTCTTCGGGACGGTCAACGGCAGCGCGATCGCCAACGCGGTCACCACCGGCGCCTTCACGATCCCGCTGATGAAGCGCGCCGGCTACCGGCCGGAGTTCGCGGCCGGGGTCGAGGCGTGCGCGTCCATGGGCGGCCAGCTCATCCCGCCCGTCATGGGCGCGGCCGCCTTCATCATGGCGGAGACCCTGCAGGTGCCGTACGCCTCGATCGCGGTGGCCGCCGCGATCCCCGGCGTGCTCTACTTCGTGGCGGTCGGCGTGATGGTGCACTTCGAAGCCGCCCGGCGGGGGTTGCCGGTGCTCGACCGCAGCGCGCTGCCACGGCTCGGCGCGGTCCTGCGGCGCGACCTGCACCTGCTCGGCGGGCCGGCGGTGCTCGTGTACTTCCTGGTCGACGGCCGCTCGCCGCTGTTCGCGGGCTTCTGGGGGCTCGTCGCCGCCTTCGTGCTGTCGTGGGTCCGGCGTGATACCCGCATCGGCGCCATCCGGATCCTCGCGATCCTCGCGGACAGCGCCCAGGCTGCGATGCCGGTGGCGCTGGCCTGCGCGACGGTGGGCATCGTGGTCGGCGTGGTCGGCACCACCGGGCTCGGGCTCAAGCTCGCCACCGGGATCGTCGGCCTCGCCGGGGGCAGCCTGCTCATGACGCTGATCCTCACGATGGTCGCCGCGCTGGTGCTCGGCACCGGGCTGCCGACCTCCGCGACCTACATCATCACCTCGATCATGGCCGCGCCGGCGCTCGTCGAGCTGGGCGTGCCCAAGCTGGTCGCCCACATGTTCGTGTTCTACTTCGGGATCCTCGCCGACCTCACCCCGCCCACCGCGATCTCGACCTACGCGACCTCGTCGATCGCGGGCGCCGACGTGTGGCGCACCCAGTGGCTCGGCATGATGCTGGCGCTCTCCGGCTTCATCATCCCGTTCTCGTTCGCCTACGACCCGGCGCTGCTGCTCATCGACGCGACGCTCGTGCAGATCGCCTGGCGCACCCTGGCCGCGACGCTCGGGATCGTCATGCTGGGGGCGGGCCTCATCGGGTACTTCCGCGCGCCGACCCGGCCGTGGGAGCGCGCGCTCCTGCTCGGTGGCGCCTTGCTGTTGATCTTCCCCGGCGTTTGGAGCGACAGCGCCGGGCTGCTCTGCTTCGTCGCGGTGATGGTCTCGCAGCGCGCCGTGCGGCCGGCCGGCGCCACGGAGGGGGCATGATGGGACAGGGCATCCGGGACTTCGTGACCGCCTACGAGCGGGCCTTCCCGGGCGAGGTCGTGCGCGTGACCGAGCCGGTGACGACCGACCACGACATCATGGCGCTCGTCCTGGAGTACGAGCGCCGCCGGCGCTGGCCCATCCTGCTCTTCGAGAAGGTCGCGGGCGCGGACATGCCGATCATCGCGAACGTGGTGGCCAGCCGGAAGGCGCTCGCGTGGGCGCTCGGGGTCCCCGAGCCGCGCCTGGCCCAGGAGTACGCGCGGCGCATCAAGGACACCATCAAGCCCACCGTCGTGACCCGCGCCCCCTTCCACGAGCGCGTGCTGACCGGCGCCGACCTCGACCTGGGCCGGCTGCCCATCCCAACCTACTTCCCCGGGGACGCCGGTCGCTACCTGACCGCCGGCATGCTCGTCGCGCGCGACCCCGAGACCGGCGTGGAGACAGAAGGCTACCACCGCTTCCAGGTGAAGGGCCCCGACCGCATGGGGGTGAGCCTCCACTCGCGCCGCCGCATGTTCGAGTACCAGCGCCGCGCCGAGGCGCGCGGCCAGGCGCTGCCCTGCGCGGTCGCGCTCGGCCTGCACCCGCTCGTGTCGATGGGCTCGCTCGCCTACCCGCCCGCGGAGGTCGGCAAGTTCGAGGTAGTCGGCGGGCTCTTCGGCGAGCCGCTCACCGTCGCGCCGTGCACCGCCATCGACCTGACCGTCCCCGCGGCCGCCGAGATCGTGATCGAGGGCGAGATCCTGCCCGGCGTCCGCGAGCCCGAGGGCCCGTTCGGCGAGTTCACCGGCTACTTCTCGCGCCGCTCGACCGAGCATGTGTTCCAGGCCAAGGCGATCTCGATGCGGGCCGCTCCCTGGTTCCAGTCGATCGGCTCCGGCCGCGCGGGCGATCACATCACGACCCTGGCGCTCGTGCGCGAGGCGGAGATCTGGAACGCGCTCCGCCGCGTGATCCCCAACGTGACCGGCGTCCACGTGCCGCTGTCCGGGACGTCGTCCTTCAGCGCCTACGTCGCGATCAAGCAGGGCCGCCCGGGCGAGGCCAAGCACGTGATCCCGATCGTCCTCGGCGTGGATCACTATCTCAAGCTCGTGATCGTGGTGGACGACGACATCGACGTGTTCGACGAGTCCGACGTGATGTGGGCGGTGGCCACCCGGATGCAGGCCGACCGCGACCTCGTCACCATCGGGGGCAGCCTCGGGGCCCTGCTCGACCCCAGCGCGGACGAGCGCGGGGTCACCGCCAAGCTCGGCATCGACGCCACTCGCCCGTTCGGCGAGCCATTCGCCGAGAAGCTGGTGATGGACCCCGCGCGCATGGCCTGGGCTCGCGCGCTCGTCGACCGCCTGGGCGGCTGATCCCCGCCCAGGGCGGGGCG
>DATFGS010000253.1:0-6237 GCA_035249225.1 Candidatus Methylomirabilota bacterium
GCTGTTTTTCCTCCGGCTGGCCCCTCGCGGTATCATGCGATACGGTCATGAAGAGGCGCGCGTCCTGCTGACCGTCGGTCAGCTCATCGAGCCGTTGAGCGGTCGGCACTGGGACGCGCCGGCGGTGACGCGGGAGGTCTCGGCGCGCGCCGCCCGCTACCGGCGTCGCGGGCTCCGGCCGGGCGACCGGGTGCTGCTGCACTTCGGCAACCGCCTCGAGTTCTTCGCGGAGCTCCTGGCTCTCTGGCGGTCGGGCGCGGTCGCGGTTCCCGTGGACGCCACCCTCACGCGCGTCGAGCTCGAGCGCCTCGCCGCGACGGTCGCGCCCCGCTTCGCGGTGGTGGATGACGCGACCGACGGATCGATCGCCCGCGCGCTCCCGCCCGGGACCGCGGTGGTGGACGCGACCGAGTCGCTGCCCGCCGCCGAGCTGGCCGAGGACGCGGCGCGCCCCGCGTGCGACGCCCTCGTGCTCTTCACCTCCGGCTCGAGCGGCGTCCCCAAGGGCGTGGTCCACACCCACGCCTCCCTGGCCGCCCGGTGGAGCGCGCTGCGCGACGAGCTCGGGCTCTCCGCCTACGCCCGCGCGCTCTGCCTGCTCCCGACGCACTTCGGGCACGGGCTCATCTGCAACAGCCTCTTTCCGTGGCTCGCCGGGCAGGATCTCTTCATCACCCCGCCCTTCCGCCCCGATCTGCTGCTCCGCCTGGGCGCGATCATCGACGAGCATCGGATCAGCTTCCTTTCCTCGGTGCCCGCCATGTGGCGCCTGGCTCTCCGGGTGGCTCGCCCGCCGCAGGGCGGCACGCTCCGCCGCGTGCACTGCGGCTCCGCGCCGCTGCCCGCCACGCTCTGGGAGAGCATCCGCGGCTGGGCCGCCACGCCGGAGGTGTTCAATACCTACGGGCTCACCGAGACCGGGAGCTGGGTGGCCGGCACCTCGGGAGGTTCATTCATCCCGGCCGACGGGCTCATCGGCCCCCCGTGGGGCGCGGTCCTGCACGTGCAGCGCGCGGACGGCGCGTCGTGCGCGGCGGGCGATGTCGGCGAGGTGTGGATCGAGAGCCCCGCCCTTATGCGGGGCTACCTCGGGCAGGACGAGCTCACGCGGCAGGCGATCCGCAACGGCCGCTTCGCGACCGGCGACCTGGGCCTGCTCGACGAGCGCGGCTGGCTCCACCTGCGAGGGCGCGAGCGCGACGAGATCAACAAGGGCGGCCTGAAGATCTCCCCGGCCGAGGTGGACGCGGCCGCCGAGGGCTGCGGGCGCGTCGCCGACGTCTGCGCCTTCGCGGTGGACGATCCGCTCTACGGCCAGAACGTGGGCCTCGCGGTGGCCCTCACCGAGCCCGGCGACGCGGCGGTCCGCGAGCTCCACGGCTGGCTCCGCGAGCGGCTCGCCGAGGGCAAGCTGCCCGCGCGGTGGTGGCTCGTGGACGCGATCCCCCGCTCCGAGCGGGGCAAGGTCAGCCGCGCGGCGGTGCGGGACGCCTGCGTGGGCCGCCCCCCGCTCGATCTCACCCGCATCCTGCAGGGCCGCTGAGTGCGCGACCTCCACCGGGAGCGAGTGCTCGAGTTCCTGCGCACCATCCAGAAGCCCGACCGGCCCCTCGATTCGGTATCGGAGACCGACAGCCTCGTGGAGAGCGGGCTGATCGACTCCCTCGCCCTGCTCGAGATCGTGACCTTTCTCGAGGAGCAGTACCGGATCGACTTCGCGGCGATCGGGCTCGAGCCGGAGCAGCTCACCTCGGTGAGCGGCATCCTCGACCTGATCGAGCGGGAAGCGCGGTGAGTCTCGCGGCGGGCTTCCGGGGAGCGACCCGGGGACTGAGTCAGCTCCACGAGCACCCCGCCGTCATCGCGCGCTGGCGGGCCTGGACGGGCCCGTTGCTCTCCCGCCTGACGCCCCCCCGGCGCCGCGCCCTGCTGGCCCTGGGCGCCCTCTACGTGATCGTGCGGCGCCCGCTCAGGGAGATGGCTCCCGCGGTGGACCTAGCGGCCCCGGCCGGCCCGCTCGCCGGCGCCCTGGTCGTGCTGCTCTGCCTCGTCGCGGTCGCCGCCGTCTACCTGGCCGCGCGCCGCTTCGCCTCGCTCCCCGCAGTGGTGCGCGGCCGGCCCCAGCTCTGGCTGCACGGTGGCTTCTGGGTGATCGTGATCCTGGGCTCGCTCGTGCGCGACCGGGGCGGTGTGATCGCGCTCACCCTCTCGGGCCTGGTGCTGGCGCTGGCCTTCCTGCTCTGGCGGATGGGCTATCTCCTCCTCTCGAGCCAGCGCGGTCGCATGGCGGGCACCCGGTTCTCCGACCACCTGCTCTACCTCTATCCCGCCTACGGCGGCTCCGGCGTGCCCTACGGGAAGGGGCTCGACCACCTGGCGCGGCACGAGGCCACGAGCGAGGACGCGCTGGCCCGCTCGCAGCTCGCGGGCCTGAAGCTCCTCGCCCTCTCGGTGATCTACACCGGTCTCCTCACGCTGATGGCCGGGCTGGTCTACGCGGAACCTCGTGGAACCTGGAGCGCCTACGGGCTCGGGATCTCGCGCGTCGAGGCCCTCCTGCCCGCGGGCGCGCAAGTGCCGTGGACGGCGGCCTGGAGCGCGCTCTACGCGGGGCTGGTGTGGGACGTGCTGAAGGTCGCCGCGCGGGGCCACGAGATCGTGGGGGTCCTCCGGCTCTTCGGCTTCAACGTCTTCCGGAACACCTACAAGCCGCTCCTCGCGCCGTCGCTGGTCGAGTTCTGGAACCGCTACTACTACTACTTCAAGGAGATGCTGGTGGACTTCTTTTTCTTCCCGACGTACGTGCGTCACTTCCGCGGGCACCCGGCCCTGCGCATGCTCACCGCGACCCTCGCCGCCGCCGGGCTCGGCAACCTCTACTACCACGTCGTGTTCAACGACACCTTCCTGCTGACCCTCGACCTCGCCGGGCTCCGCCCCTGGCTGGAGGCCCGCTCGTTCTACTGCCTGCTGCTGGGCCTTGGCATCTACGTCTCGATGCGGCGCGAGCAGCAGCGGCGGGGCCCCGCGGCCGCGGCCACGCCCGCCTCGATGTCGACGCGGATCCGGCGCATCGCCGGCGTGTGGACCTTCTTCGCCCTGATCAGCATCTGGGCGAACACGAGCGCCGCCACCTTCGGGCAGCGCGTGGAATTCTTCCTGTCGCTCTTCGGTGTTCGATGAGCGACCGGCCGCGCGCCCGCGGGCTGGCCGCCCACGCCCTCGGCCTGGTCGCCCTCAACCTCGCGCTGCTGGCCGGCTACCGCCTTCTCTTCGTGGCGCTGTTCGGGCGGCGCAGCGCGTGGCGGGAGGCGTCCACCGTGCTGCTCCACGGACTCCGCCTCGACGTGGCGCTGCTGGGCCTCGAGCTGCTCGTGATCGGCGCGCTCACCCTCCTCACGCGTCACGTGCGCGGCCGCGTCCTGGTGAGCGCGCTCTGGGTGATCACCACGATCAACGTGACCGTGGCGGCGATCAACCTTCTCTTCGTCCGCGAGCGCAACCAGCACCTCTGGGAGATGCTCTTCGCGTACCTGGCCGAGCCCCGCGATATCTGGGTGGCGCTGCGCCCGTTCCTCCGGGGGCATCCCCTTCTGGTCGGGCTGGTGATCCTGGTCCTGGTCGGCCTCGTCACCCTCGCGGTCCGCCACATCCGCCGCCTGGGCCCGCACCGCTACGATCTGTGGAGCCCCTGGCCCGTCCCCGTGGGGGCGCTCGGCGTGCTGGTCCTGCTCGCGCTCACGATGGCGCAGCCCATCACCGTCAAGCCGGTCGGCCGCCGCGCCGAGACCGAGGTGGCCTGGATCGCGAGCCGGCATCAGATGGCGCTGAACAACTACACGCTCAACCAGGCGGTGGTCAACCCGCTCTGGGATCTCATCCGGGAATACCTGCCGGTGGCCGCGTCCGGCGGGCGTCGGCCGTACCGCCTCGAGACCGCGGAAGCGCTCCCGCTCGCCCAGCGCCTGCTCGGCATCCCCGAGGGGGATCGGCCATATCCGCTGCTGCGAACCCTTCGCGGCATCGGCGGCCTCGGCATCCGGAACGTGGTGCTGATCCAGGTCGAGGGGCTCGGCGCCACCCTGCTCGAGCGCGATGAGCCGCAGGGCCCGGTCCTGCCGTTCCTCCGCTCGCTGGCCGCCGAGGGCCTCTACTTCCCGCGCGTGTACCAGAGCTTCCCGTCCACCGACGGCGCGGTCTTCGCGACGCTCACGAGCCTGCACTGGACCCACGCGCTGGGTGGCACCGGCGTGCGCCTCTCGCAGTCGGTCATGGGCACCTACTTCGCGTCCCTCCCCCGTCTCGCGACCGCGCCGGGGACCCGGCACTACGCGTACTCGGGCTTCCGTCACCGCACCGCCGAGATCACGAGCTTCCAGCGCAACCTGGGCTTCCGCGCCACCGGCTTCGACGCGCTCGACGCCCCGCTCGGGCCGGCCGCCACCGGCCCCCTCGGCATCAACGACGGCCCCCTCCTGCTGGAGGCGGCCCGGGTGGTGGGCGCCAGCCCGGGGCCCTTCACGCTCTACGTCATGACCGGGACGAGCCACTCCCCGTGGCAGGTGCCCGCCGGCGCGCCCATGCCGCTCGGCAACACGCCGCTCGGCACGTTCCGCTACGTGGACGACAGCATCCGCGCCTTCGTGGAGCGCCTGCGGGCGAGGCGGACCGACTTCGATCACACGCTGCTCGTGATCATCGGCGATCACACCGGCCCCACCTTCGGCACCCAGCCGCTCGAGCGCCTTCGCCTGCCCCTGATCCTGGCCGGCCCTCCGATCGCCCGCGCGCGCGCACGCTGGGCCGCCCTCACCGACCGGTCCGCGAGCGAGGTGGACGTGCTGCCCACGATCGCCTCCCTGCTCGACGGCGATCGCGCGTACGCGGGCATGGGCCGGAGCCTCCTCGAGGCCCCGGTCACCGCCGGGATCATCAGCGGGGACACGAAGGAGACGCTCTACTTCAAGGACGGCTTCGCCCTGCGCTACCGGCTGAGCGCGGGGGAGGGCGAGCTGCTCGCGGTGGACGGCGACGCGATGCCGCCCGTCGATCTCGCCCGCGAGCACCCGGAGGTGACGAGCCGCCTCACCCGCGAGTTCCTCGCCCTGTACGAGACCGCGGACCGGCTGATGCGCGAGAACCGCGTCTTCCCGATCGACCCGGCCGCCGCCCGCTCCCTCCGCGCGCCGTGAAGCTCGCGCGCACGTTCTACACGCGCGCCGACGTGGTCGCGGTGGCGCGGCGGCTCCTCGGCTCGCTCCTGGTGGCGCGGGCGCGCGACGGGCGGCGCGTCTCCGGCATCATCGTGGAGACCGAGGCCTACCAGGGCCCCGAGGACCGCGCCTCCCACGCCTACGGCGGCCGCCGCACCCGTCGCACCGAGACCATGTACGCGCGCGGCGGGACCGCCTACGTCTATTTCGTCTACGGCATGTACCACCAGTTCAACGTGGTGACCAACGTGGGGGGCGCGCCCCACGCGGTGCTCGTGCGCGCCCTGGAGCCGGTCGAGGGCGTGGAGCTGATGCGGCGCCGTCGCGGCCGGCCGGCGCCGCGCGAGCTGACCAGCGGGCCCGGCAAGCTCTGCATCGCGCTCGGCATCGACCGCCGCCTCGACGGGGCCGACCTCCTGGGCGACCGGATCTGGATCGAGGCGGGCCGCCGCGTCCGCGCCGCCGACATCGCGGCGGGCCCGCGCGTGGGCATCGACTACGCGGAGGACTGGGTCGCCCGCCCGTGGCGCTTCTGGGTGCGCGACAACCCCTTCGTGAGCCGCGCCCGGCCGCCTCTCGTCAGACGCGCAGGCGCAGCCCGCTCCGGTCGAGCGCCCACATGAGCGCCCACCACAGAGCCACGTAGGCCAGCGCGTACGCCAGCGACGCGTTGACGGGAGACGCCCAGGGTGCGAAGAGGTGCGCGAAGAGCCACGACTGCACGCGCGGGCCGCCGGCGCCCACCCGGATGATGAACAGGAGCTTCGCGGTCAGGCTCGACAGGAAGAAGAGCGTGAGCGCGTGGACACCCAGGACCGCGAAGGGCGCGGCCCAGCCGCGGCGGCCGCGCGCCTCGATCACCCAGTGGCAGGCGGCCAGGGCGAGCGCGGCCAGCCCCGCCATCAGCAGCGCGTACGAGCTGGTCCACAAGGCCTTGTTCACCGGGAACGACAGCCCCCAGAGCCAGCCGAGCGCGCTCGCCGCGAGGCCGCCGGCGGCGAGTCCCCCGACCGTCCGCGCCGCC
>DATFGS010000254.1:0-1021 GCA_035249225.1 Candidatus Methylomirabilota bacterium
GTGGCCGGGTCCCAGGTGACCAGGCTCTTCGCGCCGCATCCGCGGGCGATGGCGCCGATCGTCGCGGGTACCGCGTCCAGGTCCGGCACCCGATGGAAGACGCCCGCGATGCGCTCGAACTCGACCCGGAACCGCTCGAGCGCTTCCGGCCAGCGCTCGGCCAGCTCGCGGCGCACCGTCTCCGCCGCGGTCGCGGGATCGGCGGGGCGCGGCGCGGTCGAGGCGCCGAAGAGACCCGGGGTCTTCGCGACTTCGCGGCGGATCCGCTCGATGAACTCGGCGCGGCCGGTCACCGCAGCTCCTTCCACCGCTGCCGGAAGGTCCGGGCCGCCACCGGTGGCAGATCGCGGGTCTTCGTCCACTTCCCGAGGACGAGCGGCAGCCCCCGCAGACGGCCCTGGCGGATGAACGGCCGTTGCGCCCACCGTCCGAGCGTCGCGGAGAGCCGGTAGGCGGTCGGCGAGAGGAGCAGGCGCCGGAAGGCCTTGAACACCACCCGCTCGGTCCACGGCGCAATCTTCTCCCGGTCGAGATGCTCGCGCAGCTCGACGAGCATGCGCGGGATGTCGATCCGCACCGGGCAAACGTCCTTGCAGGCCCCGCAGAGCGACGAGGCGTGGGCCAGCTCGCGCACCGACTCGTTGCCCTTGAGCATCGCGGTGAGGAGGATGCCGATCGGCCCCGGATAGGTGTAGCCGTAGGCGTGCCCCCCGATCTGCCGATAGACCGGGCAGACGTTGAGACAGGCTCCGCACCGGAGACAGTAGAGGGCTTCCCGGAGCGTCGAGGCGATCTGGCGGGACCGGCCGTTGTCGAGGAGGATCAGGTGGAACTCCTCGGGCCCCTCGAGCTCCCCCGCCCGCCGGGGGCCGCGTACGAGCGTCGTGTAGGAGGACAGCTTCTGCCCCATCGCGCTCCGGGCCAGGATGGCCAGGAACACCACGAGGTCGGTCATGGACGGGATCACCTTCTCCACGCCCATGAGGGCCACGTGGATCCGGGGCAGCGAGGTGACCATCCG
>DATFGS010000255.1:0-1796 GCA_035249225.1 Candidatus Methylomirabilota bacterium
CCGCTGGCGGCGGGGTTTGCCCAGTCCCACTGGGTCACCCGTCTGCACTTCTTCGACCCTACATACCTGAGCTGGTTCGACCCGGCGAACGCGGAGCTGCTCCACGGTGAGGCCATTGCCCTCACCGGCCGCGACATCTTCTCGCCACTCATAAACCTCGGTTGGCTCTCGCTCGCGCTTCTCGCCGGCTGGTGCGTCGGGAGCCGCTACAAGAGGTCGCCGCTCGCGCTCGCGGGGATCGCCGCGCTCGTCGTGACACCGGCAAGCCTGACCCGAGAGCCAGGCGAAGCTATGAACGACATCGCGGCGGTCGCGGCGCTGATCGCAAGCGCGGCCTTTCTCGTCGCAGCTCCTGACTCCGGCCCGCCCGCTGCGCGGCTGGTGAGGGCGTCCGAAATTCTGTGTAGGCGTTCACTCGGGTAGCCGGTCTCCGAACTGGATCTTGAACGCGAGCAGGGCTGTCGTCCAGTTGCGCGTTCTCGTCCATGCCGGCACGGCGTTGACGATGGCGAGGTAGATCAGCTTCTTGGCGGCCTCCTCGTTGGGGAAGTGTCCCTTCGTCTTGATCGCTTTCCGCAGCTGCCGGTTGAGCGCCTCGATCGCGTTCGTCGTGTACACCACTCGACGCAGCTCGGGCGGAAACGCCAGGAACGGCGTCACGTACTCCCAGGCGTTCAGCCACGCCTGCGTGATCACCGGGAAACGCTGACCCCACGTATGGTCGAACGCCTCGAGCGCCGCCTGGGCAGCGTCGGCGTCGACGGCGGTGTAGATCGGCTTCAGGTCGCGGGCGACCTGCTCCCGCTCCCGGCGGGGCACGTAGCGGAGGCTGTGCCTGATCAGATGGACGATGCAGGTCTGCACGACCGTGTTCGGGTAGATCGCCTCGATCGCCTCCGGGAAGCCCTTCAGCCCGTCGACGCAGCAGAGCAGGATGTCGGCGAGGCCGCGCTGCTTGAGCTCGTTGAGGACCTGCATCCAGAACTTCGCGCCCTCGGTCTCCTGGAACCACATCCCGAGCACGTCCCGCTCGCCCTCGACCGTGACACCGAGCGCGAGGTAACAGGCGCGGCGCTGCACCGTCCCGCCTTCGCGGATCTTGAGCACCAACGCGTCGAGGAAGACGACCGGGTAGACGTCGTCGAGCGGCCGCTGCTGCCACTCCCGGACGTCGTCCATCACCGCGTCGGTGACGCGGCTGATCAGGTCGCGGCCGACCCTGACCCCGTAGATCTCGGCCAGGTGCGCCTCGATGTCGCGCGTCGACAGGCCGCGCGAGTAGAGAGCGAGGATCTTGTCGTCGAAGCCCTCGAAGCGGCGCTGACCCTTCCGGACGATCTGCGGCTCGAACGTCCCCTGCCGATCACGCGGGGTACGTACCTCGACCGGCCCGTGCTCGGTCGCCAGCGTCTTCGCGGTCGAGCCGTTGCGGGTGTTGCCGGCCCCACCCGGTGGCTCCTGGTGCGGCTCATAGCCGAGGTGCTCGGTCAGCTCCGCCGACATCGCCCGCTCCACCAGCCGCTTGGTCAACTGCGCGAGCACGCCGCCAGGCCCGACGATCTCCTCCTCGGTGCAGGCGCCGGCGAGCAGCTCGTCGACCACCTCATCAGAAAGACGATCACGAACCGCGTCCGGGATCCCGAGCGAAGCGACGCCGGCAGGCTGCTCCGCTCGCCCTCCGGGCTCGCTCCGCACCCCGCCGGCGCTACCGCTCAACTGCTCGGTCTCGGTCTTGGCCTTCGTAGACATGACGCTCCTTTTCGGTCATGCCTACACAGAGGATCGGACACTCCCCG
>DATFGS010000256.1:0-7316 GCA_035249225.1 Candidatus Methylomirabilota bacterium
GAATTGTCGGCTTCGGGGGCGGCCAGAAACAGGAGACCGACACGCGGAACCGGAGCCTGCGCCGACGTGGCCGCCGGGAGCAGCCCCGCCAGGCCGATGGCGAGGACCGCCGCGCTCGCCCACCTCCACCCGATCCAGGTCGTCATGAACGCCGCCCAAGCATACGCAGTCGGTCCGGCGCGTGGCAAGGGCGGACCGCGGAACTATCGCGGCGGCATCTCGCGGATGGGCCGCACCTCGATCGAGTGGCCGCCCACCCGCAGCAATGGATGCTCGGCCGCGATCGCGACCGCCTCGTCCAGGCTCTGGACCTCCACGACGTTGTAGCCGCCGAGCTGCTCCTTGGTCTCGGCGAACGGCCCGTCGGTGGTGACCGTCTTGCCGCTCCGCATCCGCACCGTGGTCGCGGTGTGGGTCGGGAGCAGCGGGTCGCCACCCACGTAGACCCCGCGCTCGCGCAGCCGGTCCGCCGCCTCCACCGCGAGCTGACGGATGGCCGTCCGCTCGGCCTCGGGCTTGGCGTCCCACCACGCCTCGTCCCGGTACATGAGCAGCATGTAGCGCACGGCGTCCCGGATCTCGCTCAGTGCGCCACGCTCGGCACCGCGACCCGGAAGGGGGCGGGGGGCCGGAACGCGAACGCGATGGCCACCGCGCCCAGGCCGATCCCGAACGAGCCGATGAAGAGCCAGGAATAGCTCCCGAACGAGTCGTAGAGCACGCCGCCGAGCCACGGCCCGAGGGCCATGCCCAGGGTGGAGGCGAAGGCGACCGCGCCGAAGGTGGCGCCCATGATCCGGGCGCCGAAGTACTCGCGCACCACGATCGCGTAGAGCGGCATCACGCCGCCGTAGGCGAGGCCGAACATGAGGGCCAGCGCGTAGAAGCCGGCCAGCTCACGGGTGACGAGGTAGAGGCTCACCGCGGCCGCCTGGATGGCGAGCCCCACGATCAGCACGCGCTTGGCCCCCAGCCGGTCGGCCAGCAGCCCGCAGATCACGCGGCCGCTCAGCGAGGCCAGGCCCGCCGCGCTGAGCACGGTGGTGGCGGCCATCGCGGACACGCCGTGGTCGATCGCGTTCGTCACCATGTGGAAGATCGGGCCCGAGTGCGCCGCGCAGCACGCGAAGTGGGTGAGCGCGATGGCCGCGAACTGGGGGGTGCGCAGCGCCTCCGCCACCGTGAACTCGCGGGCCGAAAGCGCGCCGGCCGCGGGAGCCGCGGCGGGCGCCGGCGCGGGCGGGTTGCGCACGAGCAGCGCGGCGGGAATGAGGAGGAGCCACGCGAGGTCCCCGATCGTCAGCATCGCCACGCGCCAGCCGTAGGTCGTGATGATCCAGCCCGCGAGCGGGGCCACCGTCATCGAGCCGAGGCCGAGCCCCGCCGAGACCAGCGCGACCGCGAGGCTCCGGTGCTCGACGAACCAGCGGGTGGTCGTCGCGGTCATCGGCGCGTAGAAGCTGCCCGCCGCGACCCCCACCACCACTCCGAACAGGAGCTGGAACTGGCCGAGGGTCGCCGCCTGGCTCGCGGCGACCAGCCCGCCGCCCAGCAGGATGCCGCCGGCGAGCACCACCAGCCGCGTGCCGAACCGGTCGGAGAGCGCCCCCCAGAAGAACGAGCCCACGCCCATGCAGAGGAAGTTCAGCAGCGCGGCCAGCGAGATGCCGGTCCGGGACCAGCCCATCGCCTCGGACATGGGCTGCAGAAACACTCCGAGCGAGAGCATCGAGCCGATCCCGACGCACGTCATCACGATGCCGCACGCCACGATCACCCAGCCGTAGAAGATCTTCATCGCGCTCCCGGCAGCCTATCACGGGCCGGCTGGAGGAGCTGGACCAGGTTGCCCTCCGGGTCCTTCAGGGTCGCGATCGACACGGTGCCGTAGTCCGTGGGGTCCTCGACGAACTCGACCCCGGCGGCCTTCAGGCGCTTCCAGTCCGCGACGAGATCGTCGGTGGCCAGGCCCACCAGGTGGCGGGCGGGGTCGGCGTTGCGACCGCGGACGCCGTCGTGCGTGCCCAGGCCGATGGTCGGCCCGCCCGGCTCGCCCAGCACCACGAAGCGCGGGGACTCGATGGTCACCACGAGGCCCAGCACGTCACGGTAGAACGGCAGCAGGTTGTTCAGATCCGCGCTCCAGATGGACACGGCCCTCAATCCCTTGATCATCGGCCCCTCCTGGTCAGTACTCTTTACACCCCGATGCGCCCTCGTGCCATGGTCGAACCGGCCGGCCCGGGATCGACATGCCCGGAACCCGCCGTCATGCTGTCGATTTCCGGGCGTCCCGGGCGACCATCTGGTGTCCGCCGCCATCCAATCGCGAGGAGGGGCTATGAAGTACATCTGCCTGGTCTATCTTGTGGAGAAGGAAATGATCGCCATGTCCAAGCGAGAGGCCGACACCTGCACCGAGGAGAGCCTGGCCTACGACGAGGGCCTCCGGCGGAGCGGTCACCTCCTCGCCGCCCACGCGCTCCAGCCGGTCGAGACGGCCACGACCATCCGGGTCCGGCACGGCAAGGTGTCCACCACCGATGGCCCCTTCGCGGAGACGAAGGAGCAGCTCGGCGGGTTCATCCTCATCGAGGCCCGCGACCTGAACGACGCCATCCAGGTGGCCGCGAAGATTCCGATGGGACGCCGGGGCACCATCGAGGTGCGCCCGATCAAGGAGCTCGAGCGATGAAGTTCCTGTTCATGATCTTCCACGACGAGAACGTCCTCGATTCCATGCCCGAGCGCGAGATGCAGACCCTCGTCGATTCCGCCCTCGGCTACGACGACGAGATCCGCCGGAGCGGCCACTACATCGTGTCGAACGCGCTCCAGCGCGTCCGCACCGCCCGCACCATCCGGGTGCGGGGCGGCAAGGCGACCGTCACCGACGGCCCCTTCGTCGAGACCAAGGAGCAGCTCGGGGGGTTCTTCCTGATCGAGGCCCGGGACATCGACGAGGCGTGCGCGGTGGCCGCGCGATTCCCGCCCGCCCGGATCGGCACCATCGAGGTGCGTCCGGTCCAGGAGCTGCGGCGCTCGTAGCCGGAGCCGCGACGCAGTCATGAGCCTGCCCACCGCCGACGACTTCGCCCGAGAGGCGGTGGAGGCGGTCTACCGCTCGGACTCGCGCCGCGTCCTCGCCACCCTGATCCGTCTCCTCGGAGACTTCGAGCTCGCCGAGGAGGCGCTGCACGAGGCCTTCGCCGCCGCGGTCGAGCAGTGGCCGCGAGAGGGCACCCCGGCCAGCCCCCGGGCCTGGCTCGTCTCCACCGGCCGCTTCAAGGCCATCGACGCCATGCGCCGCCGCGCCCGGTTCGACGCCTCCCAGGCGGAGCTCGCGGAGCGCCTCGAGGCGGAGACCGCCGGCCCGCGGCCGGGGGAAGGCGAGGACATCGTGGACGACCGGCTCCGCCTGATCTTCACCTGCTGCCACCCCGCCCTGCCGGCGGACGCTCAGGTCGCGCTGACGCTTCGCGAGGTCTGCGGCCTCACGACCGAGGAGATCGCGCGGGCGTTCCTCACCGCTCCTCCGACCCTCGCCCAGCGCATCGTGCGCGCCAAGGCCAAGATCCGCGACGCCCGCATCCCCTACGAGGTGCCGGCCCTCGCCGAGCTGCCGGATCGCCTCGACACCGTCCTCCACGTGATCTACCTGGTCTTCAACGAGGGGTACTCGGCCTCCTCGGGCGAGTCGCTGACCCGCGCGGACCTCTCCGGCGAGGCCATCCGCCTGGGGCGCCTGCTCGTCGAGCTCCTGCCCGAGCCCGAGGCGATGGGCCTGCTCGCCCTCATGCTGCTGCACGAGTCGCGTCGCCCCGCGCGCACCTCGTCCACCGGCGAGCTGATCCTGCTGGACGACCAGGACCGCTCGCTCTGGAGCCGCGAGCTGATCGCGCAAGGCACCGCGCTGGTGGAGCGGGCGCTCGCCTCGCGCCGCATCGGCCCGTACACGCTCCAGGCCGCGATCGCGGCGGTGCACGCGGAGGCGCCCGCCGCCGCCGCGACCGACTGGGGCCAGATCGTCGGGCTCTACGACGTGCTGGTGCGGGCCGAGCCGTCGCCGGTGGTCGAGCTGAACCGGGCCGCCGCGGTGGCGATGCGCGACGGGCCCGCCGCGGGCCTGGCCCTCATCGACGCGATCCTCGCGCGCGGCGACCTGGGCGACTATCCGCTGGCCCACTCGGCGCGGGCGGAGCTGTGCCGCCGGCTCGGCAAGACCGGCGACGCCCGCGCCTCCTACGAGCGCGCGCTCGGCCTCACCCGCCAGGAGCCGCAGCGGCGCTTCCTCGAGCGCCGGCTCGCCGAGCTGCCCGACTGAGGGCGCCGCCCGCGGTTTGACCACCCCGGGACGATCTGGCAGGATCGCTTCACTCTCGCCGTCCCCGGAGGCCGCCCGATGCGCATGCCGCTCGAAGACGTGACGGTGCTCGACCTGAGCCACGCCCTGGCCGGGCCCTTCTGCTCCACCATGCTGGGCGACTTCGGCGCGGAGGTCATCAAGCTCGAGCCGCGCGGCGCCGGCGATATAGCGCGCGCGTGGGGCCCGCCCCTGCCCGGCGGCGAGACCTCCTACTTCGTGAGCCTGCATCGCAACAAGAAGGGCATCGAGATCGATCTCAAGCACCCGGAAGGAAAGGGTCTCTTCTTTCAGCTGGTCGAGAAGTGCGACGTGGTGCTCGAGAACTACCGGGTGGGCGCCCTCGCCCGGCTCGGGCTGGGCTACGAGGCCGCGCGCGAGCGGAACCCCGGCATCATCTACTGCTCGGTCTCTGGCTTCGGCCAGGACGGCCCCTACCGCGACCGCGCCGCGCTCGATCTGATCCTGCAGGCCGAGAGCGGGATGATCAGCACCACCGGCGAGCCGGGCGGGCACGGGGTGCGCTGCGGCGTCTCGATCGCCGACATGACCGCCGGGATGTACGCGGCCTTCGGCATCATGCTGGCGTTGCGCGTGAAGGAGCGAACCGGGCGCGGCCAGGCCATCGACGTGTCGATGCTGGAAGGCCAGCTCTCGCTGCTCGGCAGCATGATCGGCGCCTACTTCGCGGACGGCGAGCTCCCGGCCCCGATGGGCACCGCGTACAAGGCGCTGCTGCCCTACCAGACCTTCCGCACGAGGACGCGCGACCTCGCCCTCGCGGTCGGCAGCGAGAAGCTCTGGAAGGTGTTCTGCCCCGCGATCGGCTGCCCCGAGCTGGCCGACGATCCGCGCTATCGCACCAACGCGGAGCGGGCCCGGCACCGCGACACCCTGATCCCGAGGCTCCAGGAGGCGTTCCTCACGCGAACGTACGAGGAGTGGGAGCCGCTCCTGCTCGCGCAGGGCATCCCGATGGGCGCGATCAACACGATCCCTCAGGTGGTGGAGCACCCGCAGGTGAAGGCGCGCGGGGCGCTGGTGGAGATGGCCCATCCGCGCGCGGGCACGGTGCGCATGGTCGGCGCGCCGGTGCGGCTCTCGGAGACCCCGGGCTCGGTGCGCACGCCCGCCCCTCTGCTCGGCGAGCACACCGAGGCGGTGCTGCGCGAGCGCCTCGGCCTCGGATCCGCGGAGATCGAGACGCTGCGGGCCGGCGGCGTCATCGGTCCGAAGCGGTGAGCCGCGCCATGAAGAAGGAGATCGTCCGGGCCACGCTCGCGCACGCGAATCCGAACCTCTCGCCCGCGACCCGCTTCGGCAACCTCGTCTTCGTGGCCGGCCAGACCGGCCGCCACCCGGTCACCGGCGAGCTCGGCCGGGACATCCGTGAGCAGACCCGCAACACGCTCGAGCGGATCAAGGTCGTCCTCGCCGCGGCGGGGACGTCCCTCGACAACGTGCTGAGCGCGATGACCCACCTGACCCGCCGGGAGGACCTGGCCGCCTACAACGAGGAGTACGCGAAGTACTTCCCGGCCGACAAGCCGGCGCGCACCACCGTCACGGTGGCCTCGCTCAACGCGCCCGAGCTGCTGGTGGAGATCACCGTCACCGCGTGCATCCCCGACTGAGCGGTTACCGCTCGCGGCGCGGCGTCCACGCGAGGCCCGCGCGGCGCGCGATCAGCACGAGGGCCGCCACCGCCAGCAGCCCGGTCCCGCCCCCGAGCGCGCAGGCCGCGCGGACCCCGAGCCGCTCGGCGAGCGCGCCCATCAGGAGCGACCCGAACGGGGTCATGCCCGCGTTGGCGAGCGCGTAGAGCCCCATCACGCGCCCGCGCAGCGCGTCCGGCGTCTCGAGCTGCAGCGTGGTGTTGCAGCCGGTCGAGAACACGATCTGGAAGCATCCGAGCGCGACGAGCAGGACCGCCGCGGCCCCGAAGTGGCCCACCAGGGCCAGCGAGGCGGTGCCCGCGCTCAGGATCGCCGCCGACGCGGCCAGGGACCAGAGCGGGGGCCGGCCCCGCCGGAGCAGCGTGAGCGCGATCCCCGCCATCACCGCCCCCGCGCCGAGCGACGACATCAGCAGCCCGAAGCCGTGCGCGCCCTCGTGCAGCACGTCCTTCGCCACGAGCGGCACCACCACGTTGAAGTTCAGCACGAGCACGCTGACCACCACGAGCAGGGAGAGGGTGAACGCGGTGGACGGCGTCCGCGCCGCGTAGGCGAGCGCGCCCCAGACCCCCTCCCGGATGCCGAGCCGCCCGGCCGGGTCCGGATCCCCGGGCGTGCGGGTGGCGAGGAGCGCGCCCAGCACCGCGACGAAGCTCAGGCCGTTGAGGAAGAACGCGGGCGCCACGCCGAACCGCGCGATGAGCAGCCCGGCGGCCGCGGGCCCGACGATGCGGGCGCCGTTGAAGACCAGCGAATTGAGCGCGACCGCGTTGGGCAGGTCGGGGCGGCCCACGAGATCCGTGAGGTAGGACTGGCGCGCCGGGATGTCGATGGCGCGACCCACGCCGTAGATCGCGGCCAGCACCGCGACGTGCCAGTAGCGCACCTGCCCGCTCCACACGAGGCCGGCCAGCACGAACGCCTGCGCCATCATCGCGGCCTGGGTCAGCAGGATGATGCGCCGCTTGGGAAAGCGATCGCTCAGGGCGCCGCCGACCGGAGAGAGGAGCAGGATCGGCGTGAACTGCAGCGCGGTGACGAGCCCGAGCTGCAGCGGCGATCCGGTAAGCTCGAGCACGAGCCACGCCTGGCCGACGCTCTGCATCCACGTCCCGATCAGCGAGACGAGCTGCCCGCTCCAGAAGAGGCGGAAGTCGCGGTGGCGGAGGGCGGCGAGGCGCGCCGGTCTCGGTCCCGGCGCGATCACTACGAGCCCGTGCCCTCACGCCGGCCGCGGCCGGGCGCCCGCGCCTCCGCCAGCTTGGCCGCGCGATCCT
>DATFGS010000257.1:0-1264 GCA_035249225.1 Candidatus Methylomirabilota bacterium
CCAGGGCAACGAATCGGGGTTAACGGCCTGAAGCCCCGATGAGTGATGCGAGGTAGTTCTGGTCCCAGCCTGCGAGTTTTCGCCGTGTTTTGAGGCTGTGGCGGTCGTTGGCGGTTCGCACGAGATTGAGGGCGAAGTGGCGGACGATGGCCATGTTCTTGGCTCCATGTCCCTTGCGCAGGCGTGACTGATCTTCGTTGAACGTGACGTCGAGCACCCAGTGCAGGGCGTTCTCGATGCGCCAGTGGCTGCGCACCGCCGCGGCGAGATCCTGGGCCGACAGCGGGCGCGAGGTGATGAACAGGCGGGTTTCGCGGCGGCAGCGGTCGGCGAGCTCGGTGCGGGTCTCGACCTTGGCGACGGCGGCGATGGCGGGGAAGCGGTGCTCGCCGGGAAACCTGCGGTCGCCGACGAGCCATTCGACGTCCTTGGAGACGAAGACGCGGCGGTCCTCGATGCGGCCGTGGCCCTTGTCGACGTCGACGAAGACCTCGAGGCTCTCGGGCGGGGCGTCCTGGAAGAAGCGTTCGATCTCGCCCTGAAGGTGGCTCTGGTTGGCCTTGACCGCCAAGAGGTAGTCCGCGCCGTGGCCGGTGATCGCGGCGGCGATCTTGGGATTGCAGGCGATGGCGTCGATGCTGACCAAGGCGCCCTTCAGGCTGCCGGCCTCCGCCAGCTTGCCCAAGAGCGCCGGAATGGCCTCGATCTCGTTGGACTTGGCCCGCACCGCCTCCTGGCCGAGCACCAGCCGCTCGCGCGTGGCGAAGGCCGAGACCAGATGCAGCGGAGCCAGGCCCGCCGCGCGGTCGTGGGTGCGTCGTGAGGTCTTGCCGTCCAGCGCCAGGAGCTCCGGCGCATCCGGTCGCAGCTCCCGGGCCCAGCTCATGAAACAGGCCGCGAACAACTCCGGGTCGATCCGGTTCATCAGGATGTTGAGCCAGCGTTCGCCGGGCACGCCGTGGTCGAACGGCAAGAAGCGGCGCAGGAAATCGAGATGCGCCCGGCCCCAGGCGGCGATGTCGTCGAAGTCGTCGCACGAGGCGATCGAGCCGCACACCACCAGCAGCAGCACTTCCGGCAGCGGATGGGCCACCCGCCAGGGCTCGCGCGGATCGGCCACCTCCGCAAAATGGTCCAGCAGGCGCCGCAACCGCGGCTTGTCCAACACCACGTCCATCCCTGGGCTCCGACTCAGCGTCGCCGCCCAGGGAATCACGCCCTCCGCAAGCCGTCACCGCCGTTAACCCGAGTTCGCCACCCTGCC
>DATFGS010000258.1:0-2102 GCA_035249225.1 Candidatus Methylomirabilota bacterium
GCTGGTCTGGGGCGCCACCGGCGGCCTCGGCAGCCTGGCGCTCGAGATCGTGCGCGCGCAGGGCGGCCGCGCGATCGCGGTCGTCTCCGACGACGCCAAGAAGAAGTTCTGCATGGACCACGGCGCGGTCGGGGTCATCAATCGCTCGCAGTTCGATCACTGGGGCCAGATGCCCGACACCAAGGACGGCCGTGCCTACGGCAACTGGGCCAAGGGCGCGCGCGCCTTCGGCAAGGCGATCTGGGACGCGCTCGGAGAGCGCGTCAGTCCAAGAATAGTCTTCGAGCACCCGGGCGAGGCCACCCTGCCCACCTCGGAGTTCGTGTGCGGCACCGGGGGCATGATCGTGATCTGCGCGGGCACCACCGGCTACAACGTCACCCTCGACCTGCGCTACCACTGGATGCGGCAGAAGCGCTTCCAGGGCAGCCACCTCTCGAACGACCAGCAGGCGCTGGCCGTCACCAGGCTGGTGGATGCGGGCAAGGTCGACCCATGCCTGTCGCAGACCTACGGCTTCGACGAGCTGCCCGAGTGCCATCAGCTCATGCTCGACAACAAGCACCCCTACGGCAACATGGCGGTGCTGGTGAACGCGCCGAAGGCGGGACTCGGCGCCGCTTGAAGGCGCTCGCGTTCCAGGAGCACGGCGGGCTCGACAAGCTCCGGTACCAGGACGTCGCGGACCCCACGATCGGCGCGGGAGACGTCCTGGTCCGCGTGCGCGCGACGGCGCTGAACCACCTCGATCTCTTCGTCCGCGAGGGCCTGCCCGGCCTCACCCTGCCCCTGCCCTTCTGGACCGGCTGCGACATCGCAGGCGACGTGGCCCAGGTCGGCGCGGCGGTGCGCGGCGTGGCGGTGGGCGCTCGCGTCGCGGTGAACCCGAACCTCTCCTGCGGCCGCTGCGAGTACTGCGGGCGCGGCGAGCACAGCATGTGCGTGAAGTACGGCATCCTGGGCGAGCACACCCACGGCGGACTCGCCGAGTACGTGAAGGTGGACGCGCGCCACGTCCTGGCCCTGCCCGCGGCCGTCTCCTACGAGGACGCGGCCGCCTTCATCCTCGTGAACATGACCGCCTGGCGGATGCTCGTCACCCAGGCGCGTCTGCGCGCGGGGGAGGATCTCCTGATCCTGGGCGTGGGCGGCGGCGTCTCGTCCACCGCGGTGCAGATCGGCAAGCTCTGCGGCGCGCGGGTGTGGGTCACGTCCTCGAGCGACGACAAGCTCGAGCGCGCGCGGGCCCTGGGCGCGGACGAGTGCATCAACTACGCGAAGGACGACTGGGTGAAGGTGATCGGCCAGAAGACGGGCCGGCGCGGGGTGGACGTGATCCTGGAGAACGTGGGCGCGGCCACCTGGAAGGGCGCGATCCGCAGCGTGGCCAAGGGCGGGCGCATCGTCACCTGCGGGGCCACCTCGGGGCCCATCGCGGAGACCGACATCCGCCTCGTGTTCTGGAAGCAGCTCTCGATCATCGGCTCCACGATGTCGAACGACGCCGAGTTCAACACGGTCATGGGCCAGCTCTTCGCGGGGCGGCTGCGGGCCATCGTGGACACCGTGATGCCGCTCAAGGACGGCGTCGAGGCGCAGCGGCGCCTCGCGGAGGGCCGGCAGTTCGGCAAGATCGTCCTCACCCCCTGAGCTTCCGGCTGATCGTCGTCGCGGACTGGTCGGCGGCCTCGTCGCGCGGCCCGGCCCGGCCGAAGGCCGACCGATGCTGGGTCGCGTGCGGCCGACCCGGCGAGCCGACCGCGCGCGAGGAGCCGCGCTACTTCCGGACGCGGCCCGAGGCGGAGGCCTTCATCGGGGGCCTGCTCGTCGGCGAGCCCGGAGCGGCCCTCGTGGGCTTCGACTTCGCCTTCGGCTACCCGGCCGAGGCGGGGCTGCCCGCGGGGCGCGCCCTCTGCGCCCGGCTCGCCGCGCTCGTCCGCGACGAGGCCGACGGGACCAACAATCGCTTCGAGGTCGCCGGCCTTCTGAATGGTGAGATCCAGGCCGCGTTCGGCGGAGGTTTCGACGGGCCGTTCTGGTGCCATCCGTCCGGACGCTCCTACGAGAACCTGACGCGGACGTGCCCCGTGCCGTTTCCGTCG
>DATFGS010000259.1:0-1235 GCA_035249225.1 Candidatus Methylomirabilota bacterium
GCCGGCACCGCGAGCCCGAGGATCGCCTGGACGGTGGTCTCGAGATCGAGGGATCGGGCCATGTTCTTGCCCGCGTCGGCCAGGAAGGCGGCCCGGCGGGTCGCGGCCTCGGCGGCCGCCCGGCCGGCCTGCTCCTCGGCGAGGGCCACCCGCTCCTCCGCCCGGCGCTTCAGCTGTTCGGTCATCCGGAAGAGGTCGACGAAGACCTTCACCTTCGAGCGGAGCACCTCGGGCACCACCGGGGTCAGGATGTAGTCGACCGCCCCGAGTGAGTAGCCGCGCAGCGCGTGAGTGTCGTCGCTGGCCGCGGTCATGAAGATGATGGGGACGTGCTGCAGGCGCGGCCGCTGCCGGATCAGGGCCGCGGCCTCGAATCCGTCCATGTCCGGCATGTTGACGTCGAGCAGGATCACCGCGAAGTCGTGTGCGAGCAGCTGACGAAGGGCGTCGGCGCCCGATTCCACGCAGATCACGTTCTCGCCCAGCTCGGCGAGCACCGCGTTCATCGCGACCAGCTTGGACCGCCGATCGTCGACCACCAGGATATTGGCGCGGTCCAGACCGCGCGCGGTTTCCGGAATCACGCGCGGGCCCTAGCGGAGGAGCCAGTCGCGAAGCCGGGCGACCAGCTCCTCCGGATCGACCGGCTTCGCGATGTAGTCCGAGGCGCCCGCCTCGATGCACTTCTCCCGGTCGCCCTTCATGGCCTTCGCGGTCACCGCCATGATGGGCAGGCTCCGCTCCCGGGAGTTCTCGTTCTCGCGGATGGCCCGCATCGTCTCGAAGCCGTCCATCTCCGGCATCATCACATCCATGAGCACCACGTCGATGTCGTGGTACTTCAGCAGCGAGATGGCGTCGCGGCCGGTCTCGGCCGAGACGACGACCATGTCCTGGCGCTCGAGAACGCTGGTCAGGGCGAAGATGTTCCGGATGTCATCGTCGACGATGAGGACCTTGCGCCCGGCCAGGGCGGCGGTGCCCTCGTGGAGCCCCCGCAGGATCTGCCGCTGCCGCTCGGACAGGCGGGTGAATGGCTGGTGCAGCCGGAGGGTGCACTGGTCCAGGAGCCGCTCCGGGGAGGCCACCGGGACCACGGTGACATCGCCCCCCCGAGCCCTGAGCGTGCGCTCCACCCGCTCGCTCCACTCCGCCGGCCCGTACGCGATCACCGTGATGTCGCGCGCGGGCTCGAACGGAGTCTCGCCCACGTCCGGGATCTTGTCGTCGGGCCC
>DATFGS010000260.1:0-1749 GCA_035249225.1 Candidatus Methylomirabilota bacterium
CTCCGGGCGCGGCGCCGGCGCCGCAGTCCTAGCCGGCCGCGACCCCGGCCGCGACGTCGGCCCAGCGCTTGCCGGCGAGCAGCTCCCCGAACACGGTGGCGAGCTGCGGCGCGGCGACCCGGATCTGCTCCATCGAGTCGCGGTCGCGGATCGTCACCTTGTCGTCGGCCCGCTCGCCCTTGTCGGTGTCGCCTACCGTCTGCACGTCCACCGTCACGCAGTAGGGCGTGCCGACCTCGTCCTGCCGGCGGTAGAGACGCCCGATCGCGGCGGTGTCGTCGTAGACCGCGGTGAGCCGGCGCGACAGCTCGTCGCGGATCGCATGCGCCTTGCGCACGATGTCGTCCCGCTTCTTGAGCAGCGGCAGAACCGCCACCGACACCGGGGCGAGCTCGGGATGCAGCCGCAGTACCACGCGCTTCTCGCCCCGCACTTCCTCCTCGCGGTAGGCGTCGGCCAGGAAGGCGAGGAGGGCGCGGTCCACCCCCGCGGAGGGCTCGATGACGAAGGGCACCACGTGCTCCTTCCGCTCCTCGTCGAAGTAGGTCAGGGTCTTCCCGCTGAACTTCGCGTGCTGCTTCAGGTCGAAATCCGTCCGGTTGGCGATGCCCATCAGCTCGCTCCAGCCGATCGGGAACCGGTACTGCACGTCCGCGGTCCGCTTGGCGTAGTGGGCCAGCTCGTCGCGGGCGTGCTCGTGCAGGCGCAGGTTGTCCGCCTGCAGCCCGTAGCGCTGGAACCAGGCCAGGCAGTCCTCGATCCAGCGATCGTGCCAGTACTCGTCGGCGGGGCGCCCGTCCACCGTCTCGTGGGGGTTGACGAAGTACTCGATCTCCATCTGCTCGAACTCGCGGGTCCGGAAGATGAAGTTCCCCGGGGTGATCTCGTTGCGGAACGCCTTGCCGATCTGGCCGATCCCGAATGGGAGCTTCCGGCGCATCGACTGGAGGACGTTGTCGAAGTTGACGAAGATGCCCTGCGCGGTCTCGGGACGCAGGTAGGTGACGGAGGCGTCCTCCTCCACCGGCCCCATGAAGGTCTTGAACATGAGGTTGAACTGGCGCGGGGGCGTCAGCTCGCCCTTGCCGCAGTCGGGGCACAGGCTCCGCCGCGCCTGGCAGTGCGAGCACGCCTCCCCGGCCGGGATCGTGAACTTGTTCCCCTTCGTGGCCGGGCAGTAGTGGATCCAGGGGATCTCGTCGATCTGGTCGGCCCGGAAGCGGTGACGGCACTCGCGGCAGTCCACCATCGGATCGGTGAAGTGGTCGACGTGGCCGCTCGCCTTCCAGACGGTGGCGTGCATCAGGATGGACGCGTCGAGGCCCACCATGTCCGCGCGCTGCTGGACGAAATCGCGCCACCACACCTGCTTGATCTTGTTCTTCAGTTCGACGCCGAGCGGGCCGTAGTCCCAGCACGACCCGGTGCCGCCGTAGATCTCGCTCGACTGGAAGATGAATCCGCGGCGCTTGCAGAGCGAGACGAGCGTGTCCATCGTGACCATGGCGGTCAGGATAGCACGGCGCGCGGGCGGGTCATCGGGGGCGCGGGGGGATGGGCTCGGACACCATCGACAGCGAGCGGCGCGTCTGGGCGAGGAAGCGCGAGGACAGCGGATAGCGGCCCATGAGCCGCGCGACCAGGCCCTCCAGCACCGCGGCCAGCTCCGCGTCGAGCTCCGCGGCCAGGTTGAGCCGGAGCGCTTCCTCCCAGGAGAGGGCGCGCAGCCGTGTCAGGGTGCCCAAGAGC
>DATFGS010000261.1:0-4918 GCA_035249225.1 Candidatus Methylomirabilota bacterium
CACTATCGCCTGGGCGATGGACCAGCGCCCGACCCGGCCGCGATCGATCGCGCGATGCGGGTGGCGCGCTGGACGAGCGCGCTCTGTGTGGGCCTGGCCGCGCTCGCCCTGGCGGGGCGCCGGTGAGCCGCGGGCGCGCGCCGCTCGATCGTCGCGCCCTGCGCGACGTCGCCTGCGATCGCCTCGCGAACGCGCTCGATCCGCGCGTGCTGCGCGGGCTCGGCGTCGCGTAAGCGCTCGAAAATTCTTCGCTCGTCCCGAGGCCGGGGGGTATCATTCCCTATCGCCGCCGGCTCGGTGGCGCTCCGTGTCTTTGAACATCACCGATCATCTGACGGACGCATTGAGGCACGCGCTCGACGCCGCCGGGTTGCCCGCACCCTCCGAGGTGCAATGGGAGATCCCGCGTGAAGCGCGTCACGGCGACTACGCCACCAACGCCGCCATGGCGCTGGCGCGCGCGGCCCGGCGCCCGCCCCGCGCGATCGCGGAGGCGATGGTGGCCAACTTCCCGAAGGTCGAGGCGGTCGACCGGGTCGAGATCGCGGGCCCCGGCTTCCTGAACGTCTTCCTCTCGCCGCGCTGGTGCGCCGATGGCCTCCACCAGGTGCTGGCCGCGGGCGCGGACTACGGCCGGTCCGGCGCGGGGAAGGGCACCGGCGTCCTCCTCGAGTTCGTCTCGGCCAATCCGACCGGCCCGCTCGTGATCGTCAACGCGCGCGCGGCCGCGGTGGGCGACGCGCTCGCGCGCATCTTCCGCGGCCAGGGCTACCGGGTCGCGTCGCAGTACTACGTCAACGACGCGGGCAACCAGTTCATGGCGCTGGCGCGCTCGGTGGACGTGCGGCTGCGCCAGGCGCTGGGCCTGGCCGCCGAGCTGCCCGAGAACGCGTATCCGGGCGAGTACCTCATCGAGATGGTGGCGGAGTGGCTGGCCCGCGACCCGCAGGGCATGCGCGCGCTCGCCGCGCGGCCGGAGGCGGAGCGGGTCGAGCGCCTCGGGCGCCTCGCGGTGGACGCGATGGTGGAGAGCCAGCGGCGCGTGCTCGAGGCCTACGGCACCCGCTTCGATCAGTGGGCCCACGAGCAGCGCGACGTGCGCGACGCGCACCGGCCCCAGGCGGTGATCGACGCGCTCACCGCGGCCGGCCACACCTACGAGCAGGACGGCGCGCTCTGGTTCCGGTCCACCGCGTTCGGCGACGACAAGGACCGCGTGCTCCGGAAGTCGGACGGCGAGCTGACCTACTTCGCGGTGGACATCGGCTTCCACCACTTCGAGAAGTTCGAGCGCGCCGACCACGTCATCAACTTCCTGGGGCCCGACCACCACGGCTACGTCCAGCGCATGCGGGCGGCGATGCAGGCGCTCGGGCACGCGCCCGAGCGCTTCGACGTGCTCATCGTCCAGCTCGTGACCCTGCTCCGCGACGGCCAGCCGGTGCGGATGTCCAAGCGTCGGGGCGAGTTCGTGCTCATGGAGGAGCTGCTCGAGGAGGTGGGGCGCGACGCGGCGCGCTTCACCTTCCTGACGCGGCGGCACGACAGCCCGCTCGAGTTCGACCTCGCGGTGGCGACCCGGCAGTCCTCCGACAACCCGGTGTTCTACGTGCAGTACGCGCACGCGCGGGTGGCGAGCCTCTTCCGGACCGCGGCCGAGCAGGGCGTGCCGGTGCCGCCGTGGGGCGAGGTGGACTTCACCCCGCTCGCGCTCGACGAGGAGCAGGCCCTCATCAAGCGGCTCCTGCAGTACCCGGAGCTGGTGGCGGGCGCGGCGCGGGCCCGCGAGCCGCACCGCGTGGCCTACTACCTCACCGAGCTGGCCGGGCTCTTTCATCCCTACTACAAGGGCCATCGGGTGATCACCGCGGACCGCGCGACCACGCTCGCCCGGCTCGGCCTCTGCGCCGCGGTGGGCCAGGTCGTGCGGAACGGCCTCGACCTGCTCGGCGTCTCCGCGCCCGATAGCATGAGCCGCGCCGACGAGCGCGACTGATATGGCCTCCACCGCGCGACGGCGTTCGGGCAGCGGGCCGGGCGGAGCCCAGTGGGTGGCGCTCAGCGGCGCGGTGCTGGTGATCCTGGGCCTCACCTTCGCGCTCGGGTTGCTGGTCGGCCGCCAGTGGGCCCGCCAGCCGGCCGCGACGGTGGTCGCTGGAGTGGCCGAGCCGGCCAAGAAGCCGGCCGCGGCCGCGCGGCGCGGCGGCATCGCGGCCGAGACCATGGCCGATCGCGCGCCCGAGTCGACGGAGAAGCTCACGTTCTACAAGACGCTCACCGAGCCGCTCGACGGGCCCGGCGCGGCGCCCAAGCCCGAGGCAAAAGCGGTCGCGATCAAGATCCCGCCCGCGACCCCGTCGAGCCAGATGTCGCCCCCGCCCCCGACGCCCCCGGTGGCGGCCAAGCCGGCGCCCGCGCCCGCGACCACCTCGGCTCCGTCACTGCCCCCGGCGCCACCCAAGACCCCCGACGGTCGAGCTGCAGACGGGGCGAGTGCGTCAAACAACGCCTCAGCGAGCGCTCCGAATCCGAGCACGCCGAGCACCCCAGGCACCCCGTACACCATCCAGGTCGGCGCCTACAAGAACCGCCGCCAGGCCGACGACTCGCGGCAACAGCTCGCCGGCGCCGGGCTCGATGCGTACGTGGTCACGCTCGCGGCGCAGGAAGGGGTCGCCCGGTACCGGGTGCGGGTCGGCACCTACCGCTCCCGGGACGAGGCGGTCGCGGCGGCCGAGCGGCTCCGCGCGCAGCGGTCGCTGAGCACCTTCGTCACGCCCAAGTAAGATGCCTGGCGAGGTGAGGCCGGAGGCGAGCCGAGCGAATATACCTGTCGACCGCCGCATCGGCCGCATCCTGATCTCCCGCGACGAGATCGCGGCCCGCGTCGCCGAGCTCGGGGAGGCGATCGGCCGCGACTACGCGGGCCGCGCGCCGGTGCTGGTCGGCGTGCTCAAGGGGGCGGTGGTCTTCACCGCCGATCTCCTGCGGGCCATCCCCGTGCCGACCGCGATGGACTTCATGGCGGTGTCCTCCTACGGCTCGGGCACCCGGTCCTCCGGGGTGGTGCGGCTGACCGCCGACCTCTCGCTGTCCATCGAGGGCCGGGACGTGATCATCGTGGAGGACGTCATCGACTCGGGGCGGACCATCAGCTACCTGCGCCGCAACCTGGCGACGCGCCACCCCCGGAGCCTGGCGCTCTGCGGGCTGCTCGACAAGGTCTCCCGCCGGGAGGTGGACGTGGACGTGGACTACGTGGGGTTCGTGATCCCGGACGAGTTCGTGGTGGGCTACGGGCTCGACTACGACGGCCGGCACCGGGAGCTGCCCGACCTGGCCGTCCTGGAGCCCGTCACGCCCTCGTGATCGGCCTCCGGGCCCCCCCCGCGAGCCTCGTGCCCTATGGTATGATTCCCGACATGAATCCGTTCTACAAAAACCTCGCCCTCTGGATGGTGATCGGACTCATCGTCATCCTCCTCTTCCAGCTCTTCCAGCAGAACCAGTCACCTCGGGGGGAGATCGTCTTCTCGGACTTCCTGAAGAAGGTGGAGACCGGGGAAGTCCGCGAGGTCACGCTCAAGGGCAACAACGTTTCCGGACGGTTGAGCGACGGCTCCACCTTCCGCACCTACACCGCCGACTACCCCGACCTCGTGAAGTCGCTCAAGGACCGGGGGGTGAAGATCGATGTCAAGCCGGCCGAGACCAACTCGTGGCTGGCCGTCGTACTCCAGTGGGTGCCGATGCTGCTCTTCATCGGCGTCTGGATCTTCTTCATGCGGCAGATGCAGGGCGGGGGCGCCAAGGCCCTGTCCTTCGGCAAGGCCCGGGCCCGGCTGATCTCGGAGAAGCAGAACAAGGTCACGTTCCAGGACGTGGCGGGGGTGGACGAGGCCAAGGAAGAGCTGCGGGAGATCATCGAGTTCCTGAAGGACCCGCCCAAGTTCCAGAAGCTCGGGGGCAAGATCCCCAAGGGCGTGCTCCTGGTCGGCCCTCCCGGCACCGGCAAGACGCTGCTGGCCAAGGCCATCGCGGGCGAGGCCAACGTGCCGTTCTTCTCGATCTCCGGCTCGGACTTCGTCGAGATGTTCGTGGGCGTGGGCGCCTCGCGGGTGCGCGACCTGTTCGAGCAGGGCAAGAAGCACGCGCCCTGCATCATCTTCATGGACGAGATCGACGCGGTCGGTCGGCACCGGGGCGCGGGCCTGGGCGGCGGGCACGACGAGCGCGAGCAGACCCTGAACCAGCTCCTGGTCGAGATGGACGGCTTCGAGACCAACGAGGGCGTCATCCTCATCGCGGCCACCAACCGGCCCGACGTGCTCGACCCCGCGCTGCTCCGGCCCGGCCGCTTCGACCGCCAGGTGGTGGTGGCCCGGCCCGACGTCAAGGGGCGCGAGGAGATCCTCAAGGTGCACGCGCGGCGCATCCCGCTCGCGCCCAAGGTGGACCTCAAGGTCCTCGCCCGCGGCACCCCCGGCTTCTCGGGGGCCGACCTGGCGAACCTGGTGAACGAGGCGGCGCTGCTGGCCGCGCGCCAGGACAAGAAGGTCGTCGAGATGATCGACTTCGAGAACGCCAAGGACAAGGTCCTGATGGGCGTGGAGCGGCGTTCGATGATCATCTCGGAGACCGAGAAGAAGACGATCGCGTACCACGAGGCCGGACACGCCCTGGTGGCGGACCTGCTGCCGGGCGCCGATCCGCTGCACAAGGTCACGATCATCCCGCGCGGCCGCGCCCTGGGCCTCACGCAGCAGCTCCCGGCCGACGACAAGTACAACT
Organism: Candidatus Methylomirabilota bacterium; assembly: GCA_035249225.1. Taxonomy (GTDB): domain Bacteria; phylum Methylomirabilota; class Methylomirabilia; order Rokubacteriales; family CSP1-6; genus CAMLFJ01. The sequence continues at coordinate 4,792 of DATFGS010000261.1, forward strand.
ACTCGCGCGACTACCTCGTGAACCGCATCACGATCCTGCTGGGCGGCCGCGCCGCCGAGGAGATCGTGTTCCAGCAGCAGACGACCGGGGCGGGGGACGATCTCGAGAAGGCCACCGACATGGCCCG
>DATFGS010000262.1:0-3685 GCA_035249225.1 Candidatus Methylomirabilota bacterium
GACCGCGCCAGGCGCCCGCGACCGCCTCGCCCTCGAGCGCGCGCGCGGCGGCGAGGGCGCGGTCCCCGTCGACGGTGATGAACGCGCGCAGGCTGGCGTCGAGCTTCGCGATGCGATCGAGATACGCGCGGGTCAGCTCGACCGGCGAGAGCCGCCCGCTCCGCACCAGGGCGGCCTGCTCGGTGATCGGCGCGAAGAGCACGTCGTCCACGATCACATCCCCAGGTAGGCGCGCTGCACGTGCTCGTTGTCGAGCAGATCGCGGCCGGGGCCCGAGAGCACCACCCGGCCGTTCTCGAGCACGTAGCCGCGCCCGGCGAGAGCGAGGGCCTGGCGCGTGTTCTGCTCGACCAGCAGCACGGTCGTCCCCGCCCGATTGATCTCGGCCACGATGGCGAAGATCTCCTGCACGATCCGGGGCGCGAGCCCGAGCGAGGGCTCGTCCAGCATGAGGAGGCGCGGGCGGGCCATCAGCGCCCGGCCGATGGCCAGCATCTGCTGCTGGCCGCCCGACATGGTCCCGGCGGCCTGGCGCCGCCGCTCGGCGAGGATCGGGAAAAGGCCGAGCACGCGCTCGAGGCTCTCGCGCCGGTGCGCCCGCGCCGCGCGCACGTAGGACCCGAGCTCGAGGTTCTCCAGCACCGTGAGGCTCGGGAAGATCTTGCGGCCTTCCGGCACCTGCACCACGCCGTGCTCCACCACCGCGTGGCACGGCAGCCGGTCCAGGCGCGCGCCGTCGAGCAGGATCTCGCCCGCCCGCGGGCGCAGCAGCCCGGAGATCGCGCGCAGCATGGTGGTCTTGCCCGCGCCGTTGGCGCCGACCACCGAGAGGATCTCTCCATCCTCGACGGCGAGATCGACCCCGCGCAGCGCGGGCAGATCGCCGTAGGCCACGTCCACCCCGCGCAGCGCGAGCAGGCTCATCGCCGTCCCTCCACCGCCCCCTCGCCCAGGTAGGCCTCCACCACGCGCGGGTCGCGCGCCACCGCCGCGGGGGCGCCCTCCGCGATCTTCTCGCCATGATGCAGGACCACGAGGCGATGCGACAGCGCGAGGATCGCGCGCATCACGTGCTCGATGATCAGCAGGCTCACCCCCCGCTCGTGGATGCGGCGGATCAGGCCGATGATCGCCTCGATCTCGGTGGGGTTCAGGCCCGCCATGACCTCGTCGAGCAGGAGCAGCCGCGGGCCGGTGGCGAGCCCACGGGCGACCTCCAGGCGCTTGCGGTCGGCGAGGGTGAGATTGCGCGCGGGCACGTCGCGGCGCGGCCCGAGCCCGACGAAGTCCACGATCTCGGCGGCCTCCCGCCGGGCGGTCCCCACGTCGCGCGCCCGGTTGAAGGCGCCCACCATCACGTTCTCGAGCGTGGTGAGCCCGGCGAAGGGCTGCACGAGCTGAAACGTCCGCGCGAGGCCCCGGCGGCAGATCGCGTGGGGCTTGAGCCCGACCAGGGACGCGTCGTCGAAGGCGATGGCGCCGTCGGTGGGCGTGTGAAAGCCCGCGATGAGGTGGAACACGGTGGTCTTGCCTGCCCCGTTGGGCCCGATGAGGCCGACGATCTCACCGGGCGCGACCGTGAGATCGAAGTGGTTGACGGCCTGCAGGCCGCCGAAGCGCTTGCTGAGCCCGCGGACCTCGAGCCCCGCGCTCACGCCGGACGCCCCGACGGGCGTCGGCTCCGGAGCCAGCCCATGAGCCCGTTCGGCAGGTACGAGATCACCAGGATCAGGATCAGCCCGTAGAGCATGATATCGGCCCCGGCCCGGCCGCGCAGCACCGCCCGCGTGATCTCGGAGATCGGGGTCAGCACGAACGAGCCCAGGAGCGGGCCCGCCACCGTCCCCGCCCCGCCCACGATGGCCGGCAGGAGCCCGCCGATGGAGATGGCCGGCCCGAAGGTGAGGCTCGGATCGATGTAGGCGAAGTACTGCGCGTAGAAGGTGCCTCCGAGCGCGGTGAGGAAGGACGACAGCGCCATCGCGGAGAGCTTGGTGGCGAGCGCGTTCACGCCCGACGCTTCCGCCGCGTCCTCGTTCTCGCGGATCGCGGCCAGCGCATAGCCCATGCGCGAGCGCTCGATCGCGCGGCAGATCAGGAGCGCGCCCAGCGCCATCGCGAGGATCACGTAGTAGTACGGCAGCTTGCCCGCGAAGATGAACTGCAGCGGCGCCGAGCCCCGGCTGGGCACCACGAGGCCGAGGGAGGAACCCACCGCCTTCCAGTTCACCGCCACCACCCGCAGCATCTCCGCGAAGGCCAGCGTCACCAATGAGAAATAGGGCCCGCGCAATCCGTAGCGGAACGAGAGATAGCCCGCGAAGAGGCCGAAGCCGGCGGCCAGCGCGCCGCCCGCCAGCATGCCGAGCCAGGGCGTGAGGCCGAGCTGGAGGAGGAGCAGGGTCGAGGTGTAGGCCCCGATCCCGAAGAAGGCGGCGTGGCCGAAGGAGAACTGCCCGCCGTAACCTCCGAGGATGTTCCAGCACGCGCCGAGGTAGCCGAAGAAGAGGATGCTGATCAGGACCTCGAGCGCGTACTTGGGCAGCAGCGGCGGCACCGCCACCAGCAAGGCCAGCGCGAGCGCGACGGCGACCCTAGGCATGGACGAGTTGCCTAGTGGCCACGGCGCCCTCCGAACAATCCCTCCGGGCGCAGGAGCAGCACGATCACGAAGAGACCGAATACCACGAGCTGCTTCAGCGACCCGGGCAGGAAGGCGGCCCCCAGCGACTCGGCGAGGCCCACGATGAAGCCGCCCAGGAGGGCGCCCAGGAAATTGCCCATGCCGCCCAGCACCACGACCACGAAGGCCATGATGTTGAAGCTCTCGCCCACGTCGGGCGCCACGTAGAAGAACGGGGTCACCAGGGCGCCCGCCACCGCCACGCACGCGGAGCCGATGCCGAAGGCCACGCCCCGGATGCGGGAGACGTCGATACCGACGAGCATCGCGCCCTCCGCCTCCTCGGAGAGCGCCCGGATCGCCTTACCCGCGTCGGTCATGCGGAGGAACGCCCACAGCGCGAGCGCGATCAGCACCGCCCCCCCCGCCGCGACGAGCCGCGGCACCTCGACCAGCACGTCGGCCACCATGAAGGACGCCCCCGAGTAGGCGACGCGCACGGTGCGGAAGTCGCCCTGCCAGAGCACGAGGGCCAGGTTCTCGAAGAAGAGGGCCAGGCCCAGGGTGAGCAGGAGCTGGTTGTGCTCGGCGGCGGCGCGGTTGGGCTCGATGACGACGCGCTGGATGAGCACGCCGATGCCGAAGAAGAGCGGGCCGGTGACGAGGATCGAGAGGTAGGGATCCACCCCCAGCAGCACGAAGAGCCAGTAGGAGGTGTACATGCCGAGCATCATCACCGCCCCGTGGGCGAAGTTGATGATGCGCAGCACGCCGAAGATCAGCGAGAGCCCGCTCGCCACGAGCCCGTAGACGCCGCCCAGCAGCAGGCCGCTGACGACGGCCTGGAAGAAGAGCCAGGTCACCTCGCGGCGACTAGCCCTTCCACTTGGGAACCGGAAACACCGGCTTGGCCTCGACGAAGCGCGCGGGGCCCACCACCACCGGCTTGCCGCCCTGCACCTGCAGCAGCGCGGGGGTGGCATTGACGTTCTCGCCCGTCTCGTCGAACTTGATCGCGTCCTGGGTCAGGATGTGGTCGGTGAGGTTGGTCTTGCTGATCGC
>DATFGS010000263.1:0-32331 GCA_035249225.1 Candidatus Methylomirabilota bacterium
GGCGTGCCGGTGACCGCCTGGGCGATCATGTACCCGCGCCGATCGAAGACGCCCGCGGAGAGGTCGCCCGCCTCGCGCACGATCGAGGTGAACGACGTGCGCATGAGCGCGGCCGCCTGCTCGTTGACCACCCCGATCAGCCGGTTCCAGCAGATGTCGAGCGTGATCGGATCCATCACCGCGCCTCCGGCTCGGCGATCAGGGTTCGTTGCGCGTCCACCGTGATCGCGGCGCCGGGGCCGATGACGGTGGTGGACTCGCGCTCCTCCACGATGGCCGGCCCGGCCAGGCGCGCGCCGGGGCCGAGCGCGTAGCGATCGTAGACCGGGGTCTGCACGTAGCCGCGCGCCTCCGGGAAGTACGCCGCGCGGTGCTTCTTGGGAGCCGGCGCGGTCGCCCCTCCGGGCGCCATCCCGCCCGAGATCGTGAGATCCGGCCGGCGGCCGGAGACGACGGCGCGCCAGTTGAGCGCCTCCAGCGGCACGCCCTGCGGGGTCCGGCTGTAGAGGAGACGGTACGCGGCCTCGAACGAGGCGGTGATCGCGTCCAGGCTGCCGGGGCCGAGCGGGCCCGCCGGGATCTCCACGTCCACCTCGTGGCCCTGGCCCAGGTAGCGCATCTCGGCGGTGCGGCGCACGGTGACGTCCCGGTCGGCCACCCCGGCGCCGCGGACGATGCGGCGGCCCTCCGTCTCCATCTCCTCGAAGAGACGGTTGATCTGGGCCCAGTCCGCCGCGGCCATGCGCTGCGGCGCGGTGCGCACGAAGTCGAAGGCGAGCGGCGCGGCCAGCAGCCCGTAGGCCGAGAGCGCGCCCGCCCCGAAGGGCACCAGCACGCGCGGCACCCGCAGGATGCGTCCGACCTGCCAGGCGTGCACCGGGCCCGCGCCGCCGAACGCGAAGAGGGGATAGCCGCGCAGGTCCTTGCCACGCTCGATGCCGTGCACGCGGGCGGCGCCCGCCATGTTCTCGTTGACGACGCGATGGATGCCCCAGGCCGCGTCGGTGAGCGCGAGGCCCATCGGCCCCGCGACGCGCTCCTCGACCGCGCGCCGAGCCGCTTCCACGTCGAGCCGCATGCGGCCGCCCAGGAAGAACTCGGCGTCGAGGTATCCCAGGAGCAGGTCGGCGTCGGTGACGGTGGGCTCGCGGCCGCCCAGCCCGTAGCACGCCGGGCCCGGATCCGCCCCCGCGCTGTCCGGGCCGACCTTGAGCAGGCCCATGCGGTCGACCCGGGCGATGGAGCCGCCGCCGGCCCCGATCTCGATCAGCTCGACCACCGGCACGCGGATCGGCAATCCGGAGCCCTTCTTGAACCGGTCCGCGCGCGCCACCTCGAACTCGCGCGCGAGCAGGGGCTCGCCGCGATCGATGACGCAGGCCTTCGCGGTGGTGCCGCCCATGTCGAAGGACAGCACGCGGTCCATGCCGACCTGCCGGGCCATGCGCGCGGCCGCGAGCGCCCCCGCCGCCGGGCCCGACTCCACGAGGCGGATCGGCACGCGCTTGGCGGTCTCGGGGGTCGCGATGCCGCCGGCCGACATCATGACGTAGAGCCGGCCCGGGATTCCGAGCGCCTGGAGCTTGCGCTCGAGATCGTCCAGATAGCGCGACATCAGCGGCATCACGTAGACGTTGGCGGTGGTGGTGGAGGTGCGCTCGTACTCGCGGATCTCCGGGACCACGTCGGAGGAGCACGACACCGGCACGCCCGGCGCGAGCTCGGCGCAGAGCCGCGCGAGGGCCCGCTCGTGCGCCGGGTTCCGGTAGGCGTGCAGCAGGCAGATCGCGATGGCCTCCACGCCCAGGGCGCCGAGCTGGGCGACCGCGGCGCGCGCCTGCGCCTCGTCGAGCGGGCGCAGGACGGAGCCGTCGGCCTGCACGCGCTCGGCCACCTCGACCCGGAGCTGGCGCGGGACGAGCGGCACCGGCGGGTCGATGAAGAGGTCGTACATGTCGTAGCGGCCTTCGCGCCCGATCTCGACCGCGTCCCGGAAGCCGGACGTCGTGAGTAGGCCCACCCTCGCGCCCTTGCGCTCGATCAGCGCATTGGTGGCCAGCGTCGTGCCGTGGATCAGCGCGCGCACCGCGGTGGTGGCGGCGCCCGACTCGTGCAGCACGGTCACCACGCCTTCCTCCACCGCCTGCGACGGGTCCTTCGGCGTGGTCAGGAGCTTGCCGACCCGGACCGCGCCGGTGGTCTCGTCCACCCAGACCAGGTCGGTGAAGGTGCCGCCGATGTCCACGCCGATCCGCGAGGGGTTGGAGCCGGCCGTCATGTCGCTGACCTCATGTTGGGGGATCGCTGCGGGGGAAAGTCTACCGCATCTCCTGCTCGAGCAGGCGGGCGAGCTGCGGGTCGAGGCGCTCGAGCACGGGCATCTGCTCGCGCGCACCCGCAAGATCGCCTCGGGCGAGATGCGCGCGGGCCAGTCCCAGGTGGGCGACGGGATTCGCCGGGTCGATCGCGAGCGCCCGCTCGAAGGCGCTCCGCGCGGGCTCCGCGCGCCCGTCGGCGAGGAGCGCCCGGCCGAGCGAGGTCAGGGCCGGCAGCGAATCCGGCCTCACGCGCAGCGCCCGCTCGAGCTCGGCGATCGCCTCCGCGGCGCGGCCGTCCTCGACGAGGGCGATTCCCAGGTTGACGCGCGTGTTGACGTCCCGGGGGTTGTGGTCGAGGCGGAATCGCAGCTTGGCCAGGCCCTCCGGCCGCCGGCCCATCTGGATGAGGAGGAGCCCGTAGTTGCCCTGGAACTCCGACCGGTCCGGCCGGAGCGCGATCGCCCGCTCCAGGAGAGCCTGCGCCTCGGCGCGGTCCCCGCGTCGGCCGAGGACGATGCCGAGGTTGTGGTGGCAGATCGCGCAGGTCGGATCCACCTCGATCGCGTAGCGCCAGAGAGTTTCCGAGTCGTACCAGACGGCGGACTGCGCTCTGGCGGTGAGCGCGAGCCCGCCGATCCAGACCGCGACCACGCCCAGGGCCAGCGCGGTCACGGGAGGGCGCAGCAGACCGCGCCGCCCGGCCAGGACCACGGTGATCGCGAGGGCCCCGACCAGGAGCGCGAAGCCCATGCCGGGCACATAGGTGTTGCGATCCGCTCCGAGGTGATTGCCGGTGTGGACGAAACCGGCCACCGGCGCGAGCATCACCAGGTAGAAGGCCCAGATCGCGAGGCCGGCCGGCCAGCGCCGCCGCAGCAGCCATACCGCGACGGTGATCGCCAGGCCGCCGGCCGCGCTCAGCAGGTAGGGCGCGTCGAGGGGATTCACCCGGGTGGGCAGCTCGTAGATCGGGCCCAGGTTGAGCGGCACCGCCGTCTTCCAGACGTGGAACCAGACGTTGTACGCGACCATGCCGATCCGGCCGGCCGGATCCGCTGGAGTCAGGAAGCCGGTGTTCCGCTGGACCAGGTACGCCGCGGCGGCGGTGCCCACCGCGAGGAGGGCGAACGGGATCTTCTCGCGCCAGACCGCCCGGGCCGGGGCGGTCCACCAGTCGCGGACTCGCGGCCCGAGCCGTCCCAGCGGGTAGACGTCGAGGATCAGCAGGACCAGCGGCAGCCCCATCACGATGGACTTGGACGCGAGCGCGAGCACGGCCGAGGCCAGCGAGACCCAGTGCCAGCCCGCCCGCACCGCGGGCGGGCGCTCGTGCGCCTTGAGGTACGCGAGGATCGTGAGCAGGAAGAACAGGCCCGACGTGAGATCGCGCCGCTCGGTGATCCAGGCGACGGACTCCACGCGCAGCGGATGGAGCGCGAAGTAGAGCGCGGAGACCACGGCGCCGAGGCCGACCGCGCCGGGCGCGGCCGCCGGGATCGCAAGCCCCAGCAGGCGCCGCGCGACGAGGTAGAAGAGCGCGGCGCCGGCCGAGTGCAGCAGGAGGTTCGTGAGGTGGTAGCCGAGCGGGTTCATGCCCCACACCGCGAAGTCGGCGCCGAGCGTCAGCCACGTCACCGGGATCCAGTGGCCCATCACGTTCGCGGTCAGCATCCAGCGGAGCTGCGACCAGCCGAGCCCTCGGTAGTACGGGTTCTCCAGGAAATTGATCGGGTCGTCCCACTCCACGAAACCGGCGCGGAGGACCGGGGCGAAGACCACCGCGGTGAGGAGGGCGAGGGCGATTGGCGCAGCCCGCCAGGCGGGACGCAACATCGAGATCAGTCTACCCGAGCGGGAAAAGCATCGACCCCTAAAATCGGGCGGGCGACAATGGGCTTGCGATGCGGAAGCTCCCCGCCGCCCTGCTCCCGGCCGGCATGGTCCTGGTGACGTGTGTGGCCTTCTGGCCCGCGCTCCCGGGCGCCTTCGTCTGGGACGACGACATCAACCTGGTGACGAACCTCAGGTTCCGGGGGTTCGAGGCGGGCCAGCTCCGGTGGATGTTCACGAACACCCTGATGGGCCACTACATGCCGTTCACGTGGCTGACCTTCGCCCTCGATCACGTCCTCGGCCGGATGGACCCGTGGGGGTATCACCTCACCAGCCTGCTGCTGCACGCGGCCAACGCGGTCCTCGTCTACCTGGTCGCCCGCCGGCTGCTCACCGCCGCGCTCGGGACCACGGCGGACACCCGGGCCGGAGCGGCCCTGGCCGCGCTGCTCTTCGCGCTTCATCCCCAGCGGGTCGAGTCCGTGGCGTGGATCTCCGACCGCGCCACCCTGCTCTGCGGGACCTTCTATCTCCTGTCCGTCCTGGCCTACCTGCGCGCGGCCGGCGCCGCGGACGGTCGCCGCCGCATGGGGTGGGGCGCCGCGTCCCTCGCGGCCTTCGCGGCCGCGCTCCTGTCCAAGGGCATGGCCATGAGCCTCCCGATCACGCTGCTCATCCTCGACGCGTACCCGCTCCGGCGCTGGCGCGCGGAGTGGCCGCGCGTGCTCGTGGAGAAGCTGCCGTACTGCGCCCTCTCCCTGGTCGGCGCGGTGGTGGCCGCGTGGGCCCGGAGCCAGGGGAGCGAGTTCACCGACTACACCGGCTACGGGATCGCGTCCCGCATCGGGCTCTTCGCCTACAGCGTCTGCTTCTACCCGCTGAAACTCGTGTGGCCCGCCGACCTCTCTCCGCTCTACGAAGTGCCCGTCCAGGTGAGCCTGCTCGATCCGCGCTTCCTCGTGCCGCTGGTCGCCCTGCTCGCGATCACCGGCGTGCTGCTCGCGCTCCGCCGCCGCGCTCCGGGCGCGCTGGCCGCGTGGGCGCATTCCGCGGTCTTCGTCGCGCCGGTCAGCGGCGTCCTGCACTCCGGGGTCCAGATGGTCGCGGACCGCTACAGCTACCTGGCCCAGCTCGGATTCGTGCTCCTGGCCGGCTACGGGCTCGTGCGCCTGCTCGCGCTCCGTCGAGCGGGCCGGGTGCGGCGCCGCGCGGCGATGATGGCGTTCGGCGGGATCGCCCTGGCGATCGGCGCCCTCGCGGTGCTGACGTGGAGCCAGAGCTACGTGTGGCGAGATCCCGAGACGCTCTGGCGGTGGGCGGTGGAGCTCGATCCGCTCTGCTCCCGCTGCCACAACAATCTGGGCGTGGCCCTCATGCACCATCGGCCGGACCCAGAGGGCCTGAGCGAGGCGGAGGCGCATCTGCGCCAGGCGGTCACGCTCAGGCCCACGTACGCGCTCGGCCACCTCAACCTCGGCAGCGTCGCGCTGCTCCGCGGACGCTACCACGAGGCGGAGGCGGCCCTCCGGAGCTACCTGCGGCGGCAGCCGGATGCCCCGGAGGGAGCCGAGCGGCTCGCGGTGCTCCTCCTCCTCCAGGGGCGAACGGATGAGGCGATCCCGCTCCTGCGCCGCGCCCGGAGCATCACCCAGCCCGACCGCGCTCAGGCCGATCTCGCGACCGCGGTGACGCTGATCCGCGACGGGGAGACCCTCCGCTTCCTCGGGCAGACCTTGCTCGAACAGGGCCGGGCCGACGACGCGGTGCTCCCGCTGGCGCGCGCGGTGCAGCTCTATCCCTCCGCGCCGCGCCTCCGGTTCTGGCTCGCGCAGGCGTATCGGGGAGCGGGCCAGGTGGCGCTGGCCGACGGGGAATTCGCGGCGCTGCGCCGGCTCGATCCGAAGGCGGCCGGGCCGAACGCGGTCCGCTAGCCCGCCGCCCCGCCGACCACGCGGGCGTTCAGCGGGCCAGGTGGCGCGCGAACGCTTCCAGGGCCGCGGTGCCGACGGCGGTGTCCTGCTCCCCGTTGCCGCCGCTGATCCCGATGCCGCCGACCACGTCGCCGTCCACCTCGATGGGAAAGCCGCCCACGAAGACCGCGAAGCGGCCGGGATGCATCGCGTGGATGCCGAAGGCCTCGTTGCCAGGCAGGGCGGGCCCGGCGGGCGGCTGGTTGAACTTGTGGGTGGCCCGGCGGTGTCCGGCGGCGGTGAAGGCCTTGGCGATCGCGATCTCCACGCCGGTGATGCGCGCGCCGGTCATGCGATGCAGCGCGATCGGATGCCCGCCGTCGTCGCACACGCAGATCGTCTCGGGTACCCCGATCTCGCGCGCCTTCGCCTCGGCGGCGGCCAGCAGCACGAGCGCGTCTTCCAGGGTGAGCCGCTTGACCGTGATCACGGCAGCTCCACGAAGATCGCGCCCGCGTCCACGCGCACCGGGTAGACCGGCACGCTCGCGCCCCGGCCCGGGAAGAGGCACTGGCCGGTGCGCACGTCGTACATCCAGCCGTGCCAGGGGCAGGCGAGCCGGTTGCCGTTGAGCCTGCCCTGGCTCAAGGGGCCGCCCCGGTGGCTGCACACGTCGCCGCACGCGTACACCGCGTCGCCGATCCGGGCGAGCACGATCCGGGTGCCGTCGAGGTCCACCAGCTTCAGCTCCCCGGCCGGCACCTCGTCCAGCGAGGCGACCTGCCGGGGCTCGCTCACGCGTCTTCCTTGAGCACGAAGGCGCGGTGCAGCCCCGTCATGTACTGCCAGCGCATCTCGGTCGCCTCGCGCACGGCCAGGGCGGCCTCGGCCTGCTTCTCGGGGGTCGTGCTGTGGCGCTCCACGATCTGGTAGCCGCGCTCGCCGTGGATCTCGTCGGCCTCGATGTGGATCGCGAAGAACTCGACCTCGTGATCCGTGAAGCCGTAGTGGGTCTTGAGCGGCGGGAGATTGCGCTTGTAGATGCCGGGCACCTGCGACTCGAGCCCCACCAGGAGCCCGGCCGCCGCCACGTGGAAGGGCTTGCGCGCCGTCTCGTAGCACCACGCGGTCAGGCCGCGGGTGCTCGGCAGCTGGCGCGCGCGCTCGACCTCGGTCCGGCTCACCCCGCACGCCTCGCCGAACCGGATGAGGAGGTCCACGTGCTTGGTGCCGGACTCCTCCTCGATGATGTTCTCGAGCAGGAAGTCGCGGGCGTCGGGATCCGGGCAGCCGCCGTACACCACCGCGCACCACTGCGCGAACTGGGAGACGTACTGATAGTGCTGGCAGACCCACTGGCCGAGCTGGCCCCGGGTCAGCTCGCCGTTGACCCACTTCTCCGTGAACGGATTCATCCGGCTGTGCCGGGCATTGACCGCGTGCTCGAGCTGGGTGCGGAACGGGCTCATCGTCGTCATGGCGTGCCTCCGTGCGCGGTCGCGTTACGTCCGCGGATCGGTCTGGGCCAGCAGGGCCTGGGTCTGCGCGTCGCGGTACTTGCGGAGCGCGGCGCGGATGTGGGGGTGCTTGTTGGCCAGGATCGCGCCCGCGAGCAGCCCAGCGTTGGTGGCACCCGCGTTCCCGATTGCCAGCGTGCCGACCGGGATGCCGGCCGGCATCTGCACGGTGGACAGCAGCGAGTCCATCCCGTTGAGCGCCTTGGACTGGATCGGCACTCCGAGGACCGGGAGCAGAGTCCGCGCCGCGCTCACCCCGGCCAGATGGGCGGCGCCGCCGGCGCCCGCGATGATGACCTCGAGCCCCCGCGCCTCGGCGCCGCTCACGTACTCGTCCACGAGGGCGGGCGTGCGGTGGGCCGACATGACGTTGACCTCGTACGGGATGCCGAGCGCCTCGAGCGCCTTCGCGGCGTTCAGCATCGTGTCCCAGTCGGACTTCGATCCCATCAGGATTCCGACGAGCGGCTTCTCCGCTCCGGGTGACATGGCGGCTCATTCTAGCAAGGCCGCGCGCGGCCGGCGCGCTTGAGTCATCTCCATCGGCGGTGGCCGATCCATCCACCCCGCCTCCTTGGCATGGCCGATGCACATTATGCGTGCTCAACGACGATCGACACCCGAGTACCCGGCGGGACCGAAGCTGCGTGAGTCAACTCAAGATTTTGATTTATTTGACTATTTCTGCCTTGTTCCGGGTCAGATCGATGGGCTCGGGAACCCCCGATCCGAGAGGTCGGGTGACCAAGAGCGTCGACGGCGAGACGCTGCTCGTTAGCCGGCCGGGGCACGGCCGAGTCTTCACATAGGCGAGGACGATGACGACAGATTTCCGCGGGAACCTGCTGCGCGACATGGTGCGGATCCGCCGCGTCGAGGAGACGCTGGCGGAGCTCTACCCGACGGGGGAGATGCGCACGCCGACCCACTTCTCGATCGGGCAGGAGGCGGTCGCGGTCGGCGTGTGCGGCGCGCTCCGGCGCGACGACGTCGTCTACAGCGGGCATCGGTGCCACGCCCACTACCTGGCGAAGGGCGGCGACCTGCGCGGCATGGTCGCCGAGCTCTACGGCCGCGAGACCGGCTGCGCGCGGGGCCGCGGAGGCTCCGTCCACCTCAACGATCCCGAGGCCGGCGTGATCGCGTCGTCCGCGATTCTCGGCCAGACGATGGCGGTGGCGGTGGGCACCGCGCTCGCGTTCACGATGGACGGCCGCGACCAGGTCGCGGTCACCTTCTTCGGCGACGGCACCGTCGAGGAGGGCATCTTCCACGAGACCCTGAACTTCGCGGTGATGCGGCGGGCCCCGGTGCTCTTCGTGTGCGAGAACAACGGGTTCTCGACCCACACCCGCCTCGAGGTGCGCCAGCCCGCCTCGGTGTCGATTCACGCGCGGGCCGCCTCCTACGGGATGCCCTCGCGCCTGGTGGACGGCAACGACGTGTTCGCGGTCCACGCGGCGGCCCGCGAGGCGGTGGCCCACGCCCGGCGCGGCGCGGGCCCGTTCTTCCTCGAGTGCACGACCTACCGGTGGCGCGAGCACGTGGGGCCGCAGTGGGACTACGACAAGGGATACCGGAGCAAGGCCGAGGTCGACGCGTGGATCGCCCGCTGCCCGATCCGGCACGCGTCGGAGCGCCTGCTGAGCGAGGGCGTGTGCACGCCTTCGCAGATCGCGGCGATGGGGCGCGCCAGCCAGATCGAGGTGGACGAGGCGGTGGCGGCCGCGCGGGCCGCGTCGTTCCCCGCGGTCGAAGACCTCACGCTCGGGACCGTTTGAGGATGGCGATGCGTCGACTCACCTACGGGCAGGCCATCAGCGAAGCGACCGTGCAGTGCATGGAGGCGGACCCGAGCATCTTCGTCGCGGGCATCGGGGTCGACGACTTCAAGGGGATCTTCGGCACCACCGCGGAGGCCTACCGGCGCTTCGGCCCCGCGCGCGTCTTCGACATCCCGAACGGCGAGAACGCGATGACCGGGATCGCGATCGGCGCGGCCGCGGTGGGCAAGCGGCCGCTCGTGGTGCATCCGCGCAACGACTTCATGTTCCTCTGCATGGACCAGCTTTTCAATCTCGCGGCCAAGTGGCGCTACATGTTCGGCGACCGCGGCGGGGTGCCGGTCGTCTTCCGCGGCATCGTGGGACGCGGCTGGGGCCAGGGAGCCACGCATTCCCAGAGCCTGCAGGCGCTCTTCGCGCACTTCCCCGGGCTCGCGGTGGCGCTGCCCGCCTCTCCGGCCGACGCGAAGGGGCTCCTGGTGAGCGCGCTCCAGGGCAGCGGCCCGGTGGTGCTGCTGGAGAATCGCGCGCTCTACGAGCTGGAGGGCGAGGTGCCGGAGGGTCTCGAGCCGGTGCCCTTCGGGCAGGGCCGGGTCGTCCGCGCCGGCACCGACATCACCATCGTGGGGATCTCGCTGATGGCCTACGAGGCCGCCCGCGCCGCCGAGATCCTGCTCCAGCACCACGTCAGCGCCGAGGTCATCGACCTGCGCAGCGTCCGGCCGCTCGACGCGGAGATCATCGTCCGATCGCTTCGCAAGACCGGCCGCCTCGTGGTGGCCGACACGAGCTGGGCCCTCTGCGGCGTGTCCGCGGAGGTGGCGGCGATCGCGGCCGAGAAGGCGTGGGCGTACCTGAAGGCACCGGTGCGGCGGGTCACCCCGCCGGACTGCCCGGCCCCGGTGTCGAAGCCGCTCGAGGACGCGTTCCATCCGAATCCCGCCACGATCGCCCAGGCCTGCCTCGACGTGCTGAAGACGGGCACCCCGCTCGGGGCCCGGGTCACCGACGTGCAGGCCACCTTCGCGGGGCCCTACTGAGATGGACGCGCCGCGCCGGGTCAGCGTGTTTCTCCCCGCCTTCAACGAGGTGGACAACCTCGAGCGATCGGTGGGGGACATCGTGTGGGCCGCCTCCCAGGTGCTCACCGAGTACGAGATCCTGATCATCGACGACGGGAGCACCGACGGGACGGGTGAGCTCGCGGACCGCCTCGCGCGGGAGAATCCCCGCGTCCGGTCCCTCCACCAGCCGCGCAACATGGGGATCGCGGCGGCGTACGAGCGGGCGCTCGCGGAGGCGCGGCTCGACCACTTCAGCTTCCTGGCCGCGGACGGGGAGATCGCGCGGGAGTCGGTGCGGGACATCCTGGGCTCGGTCGGCCGGGCCGACATCGTGGCGCCCTACCACCAGAACCCGCTCGCCCGCCAGCGGCACCGCCGCTTCCTGACCTGGGCGTCGACCGCCCTGGTCAACGTGCTGTTCGGCCAGCGCATGCACTACTACCAGGGCCCGTGCATCTACCCGATCGAGCTCGCGCGCGCGCTGCCCAAGAGCGCGGGCGGCTTCTACTTCCTGACCCAGATGCTCATCCACGCGCTCCACGCGGGGTACAGCTACGTCGAGGTGGGACTGACCCACGTGGACCGCACCCACGGCCGCTCCAAGGCCGTGTCGGCCAAGAACATCATGAAGGCGCTCCGGACGATCGCGCAGACCTGGTGGGCCATCCACCTGGGCCGCGAAACCGTGGCGCGGAGGGCCTAGCAATGGCGACCAAGCGACCGACGGTGCTCGTGACCGGCGGCGGTGGATACGTCGGGGCGGTGCTCGTCCCGAAGCTCCTGGCCCGGGACTACCGGGTCCGGGTCATCGATCTCTTCCTGTTCGGCACCGACGTGCTCCCGAGGCACCCGGCCCTCGCGCTGGTGAAGGCCGACATCCGGGACGAGAACGCGCTCGCCAAGGTCGCGGCGGGGGTGGACTCGGTGATTCACCTCGCGTGCATCTCGAACGACCCGAGCTTCGAGCTCAACCCGGGGCTCAGCCGCTCGATCAACTACGACTGCTTCGAGCCCCTCGTCGACATCTCGCGCCGGGCGGGCGTCCGCCGGTTCGTCTACGCCTCGACGTCGAGCGTCTACGGGGTGAGCGACGCCCCCGACGTCACCGAGGACCACCCGCTGGTGCCCCTCACCGACTACAACAAGTACAAGGGCATGTGCGAGCCCATCCTGCTTCGCTACCAGGCGCCCGAGTTCACCACCGTGATCATCCGCCCCGCCACCGTCTGCGGCTACTCGCCGCGGCAGCGGCTGGACCTGACCGTCAATATCCTCACCAGCCTCGCGGTCAACCAGCGGCGCATCACGATCTTCGGCGGCGCCCAGAAGCGCCCGAACATCCACATCGAGGACATCAGCGACCTCTACGTGGAGCTGCTCGACATGCCCGCGGACATGATCGCGGGGAAGACCTTCAACGCGGCCTACCAGAACCACACGGTGGCCCAGCTCGGCGAGCTGGTGCGGGGCATCGTGAGCCGCGAGATGCCGCAGCTCGGCCGCATCACGATGGAGACGGTGCCAAGCAACGACACGCGGTCGTATCACGTGTCGTCCGAGAAGATCAAGCGGGAGCTCGGCTGGGCGCCCCAGCGGACCATCGAGGACGCGGTGGTGGATCTCTGCGCCGCCTTCCGGACCGGGCGGATCCCGGATCCCCTGAACGATATCCGCTACTACAACGTCAAGACCGTCCAGGCCTCGGGGCTGGCCTGAGCGATGCCGCGCGCCGTCGTCACCGGAGGGGCGGGCTTCATCGGCAGCCACATGGTCGACCTGCTGGTCGCCCGCGGCTACTCGGTGGTGGTGATCGACAACCTGGCGACCGGCCGGACCGAGAACCTCGCGCACCACCGGCGCGAGCCGCGCGTCGAGCTCCACGAAATCGACATGTGCACGGTGGCGGCGGACTCGCGCCTCTTCAAGGGGGCGGACCACGTCTTCCACTTCGGCGGCATCGGGGACATCGTGCCCTCGATCGAGCGGCCTCTCGAGTACATGCGGGCCAACGTGAACGGCACCCTCGCGGTCCTCGAGGCGTCCCGGCACGCGGGCGTCCGCAAGTTCGTCTACGCCGCGTCGTCCTCCTGCTACGGGCTGGCCACCGAGCTCCCGACCACGGAGCAGGCGCCGATCCGCCCGGAGTACCCCTACGCGCTCAGCAAGTATCTCGGGGAGTGCGCGGCGCTGCACTGGGGCCAGGTGTACCGGCTGCCCGTGATCTCGATCCGCATGTTCAACGTCTACGGCCCGCGGGTGCGCACCACCGGGGCCTACGGCGCGGTGTTCGGTGTCTTCCTCGCCCAGAAGCTCCACGGCAAGCCGTTCACGGTGGTCGGCGACGGCTCCCAGCGCCGGGACTTCGTGTACGTGACCGACGTGGCCCGCGCGTACCTCATGGCGGCCGAGTCCCGCGAGACCGGCCAGGTCTTCAACCTGGGCGCGGGCGATCCCCAGACCATCAACCGGCTCATCGAGCTGATGGGGGGCGACGTGGTGCACGTGCCCAAGCGCCCGGGCGAGCCGGACTGCACGTGGGCCGACGTGGAGCGCATCCAGCGCGCCCTCGGGTGGAAGCCCGAGGTGTCGTTCCCGGAGGGGGTCGCCGCGATGCTCGGCCAGATCGAGGAGTGGAGAGCCGCCCCCCTGTGGACCCCCGAGAAGATCGAGGCGGCCACCCGGACCTGGTTCGAGCACCTCGCGCGATGAAGGCCGATTACCGGCAGAAGGTGAAGACGCTGGAGGAGCTGGCGGCCGCCATCGGCCCGCGGCCCCGCGCGAAGAGCGTGATCATGTGCCACGGGATGTTCGACATCGTGCATCCCGGCCACCTGCGGCACCTGATGTACGCCAAGGAGAAGGCGGACCTCCTGGTGGCGAGCCTGACCGCCGACGAGCACGCGACCAAGGCGGCCTTCCGGCCGTACGTGCCGCAGGAGCTGCGCGCCGCGAACCTGGCCGCGCTCGAGATGGTCGACTACGTGATCATCGATCCCAACGCCACCCCGATCGCGCACATCAAGTACCTGCAGCCCGACTACTTCGCCAAGGGCTACGAGTATTTCTCCGAGGGCGTGCCCGCCAAGACCCAGGAAGAGATCGACACCCTGGAGAGCTACGGCGGCGAGATCGTGTTCACCCCCGGCGACGTGGTGTATTCGTCGTCGCGGCTGATCGAGGCGGCCCCCCCGAAGCTCGGGGTCGAGAAGCTCCTGGCCCTGATGGAATCCGAGGGGTTCGACTTCGACCGCCTCCGCGAGACCCTCGGCCGGATGCGGGGGCTGCGGGTGCACGTGGTGGGCGACACCATCGTGGACAGCTACTCGACCTGCTCGCTCCTGGGCGCCACCGCCAAGTCGCCGACGTTCAGCGTCAAGCACGAGCGGACCGAGATCTTCGCGGGCGGCGCCGCGGTGGTGGCCAAGCACGTCAAGGCGGCGGGCGCCGAGGTTTCCTTCTCGACCGTGCTCGGCAACGACGCGGCCAAGGACTTCGTGCTGAAGGATCTGGAAGAGGCCGGAGTCGTGGTGCACGGCTTCGTCGACCGGACCCGGCCCACGACCCAGAAGGAGCGATTCTTCGCGGACGGCTACAAGATGCTGCAGGTGGACCGGGTCGACAACCGGGCGGTCTCGGACCGGGCGCTGCGGTACCTCAGCGAGTCGATGGCGGACAGCCGTCCCGACGTGGTGATCTTCAGCGACTTCCGCCACGGGATCTTCCGGTCCAAGAGCATCCGCATGCTGCGGGAGCGCGTGCCCGACGGGGCGATCAAGGTGGCGGACAGCCAGGTGTCGAACCGCTGGGGCAACATTCTCGAGTTCACCGACTTCGACCTCTTGACTCCGAACGAGCGCGAGGCGCGCTTCGCGCTGGGTGACCAGGATTCGGTGGTGCGGCCGCTCGCCCTGCAGCTCTTCCGGCTCGCCCGGTGCCGGCACCTCATCCTCAAGCTCGGCGAGCGGGGTATCCTCGGCTACCGCACCCCCGGCCACATGCCCCGCGAGTTCTTCACGGTGGACAGCCTGGTCGACACCCTCAAGGACCCGGTGGGCGCCGGCGACGCGCTTCTCGCCTACGCCGCGCTCGCGCTGGCCGCCACCGGCGACATCGTGATCGCCTCGGTCCTCGGCTCGGTGTCGGCCGCCCTGGCCTGCGAGCATCAGGGCAATCGGCCGATCACGCCCGAAGAGGTGACCGAGAAGATCAACCGGATCGAGAAGCGGGCCCACTTCGAGTGAGATACCTCCTGGTCGGTCTCGGCAACATCGGCGGCAAGCGCCGCGCCGTCCTGGGCGACCGGTGCGTGGCCACCGTCGATCCGTTCAATCCCGCCGCCGACTTTCGCCAGCCGGAGCAGTGCCCCGACGACCGCTACGACGCGGCGATCCTCGCGGTGCCCAACGACGTGAAGGTCCGGCTCATGGAGTACTTCCTGAGCCGCGGCAAGCACGTGCTCGTCGAGAAGCCCCTGATCCTGGACGTGCCGACCGGCGAGCAGCTCGGCCGGCTCGCCCGCGCCTCGGGGGCGATCTGGTACACGTCCTACAACTTCCGGTTCGAGCCGAACGTGGTGGCGCTCAAGCGGCACCTGGACGCGGGCACGATCGGCCGGCTCTACCGCGTGCGGATGTTCTACGGGAACGGGAGCGCGGGCAACATCGTGGGCACCTGGCGGGACAGCCCGCTCGGCATCCTGGAAGACATGGCCTCGCACCTCATCGACCTCACCGGATTCGTCTTCGGCCGCTTCGGATGCGAGTTCCGGGTGTGGGAGCGTCACCGCCACGAGCTGAAGGGCTTCGACCACTGCCTGCTCGCGACGTCGGACCGCCGCGTGACCATCGAGTGCAGCTTCCTTTCCTGGAAGAACCGGTGGCGCATCGAGGTTCTCGGGGAGGAGGGCGCGCTCGAGATGAACGGGCTCACCAAGTGGGGCCGGAGCGAGCTGGTGATCCTGCGCCGTCGGTGTCCCAGCGGCGTGCCCGACGAGAGCCGCGAGATGGCCCACGGGCCCGATCCCACCTGGGCCGCCGACATGCGGCACTTCGAGGCGATGGCCGCGACCGGCGCCACCTCCGGCGAGAACGACCTGTGGCTCTCCCGCGCCGTCCACGCGGCCGCGGCGGCCCCTCTGGAGGGCGGCGCGTGAGCTCCCGGCCGACCGGGTTCCTCGGGCTGTCCCACCTCGGGATCATCTCGAGCATCGGCTGGGCCTCCCTGGGATCCGCCGTGGTCGCGGTGGATCTCGACCCGGACCCGGTCGAGCGCCTCGGTTGGGGCGAGCTCCCGGTGCACGAGCCCTCGCTCCCCGAGCTCTTCGCGTCGGCGCGTGAGCGCATGCGCTTCACGAGCGATCCGGCCGCGCTCGCCGAGTGCGATCTGGTCATCGTCTCGCGGGACATCCCGACCGACACGGACAACGGCAGCGATCCGGGCGTCGTCGACCGCCTGATCGACGCCGCGATTCCCCACCTCCGACCCGGGTCCACGCTGGTCCTGATGAGCCAGGTGTCGCCGGGCGCCACCCGCGCGCTCGCCGCGCGCGTCCGGGCGCGCCGCCCGGAGGCCGGCATCGCGGTCTACTACTGGGTCGAGACCCTGATCTTCGGCAACGCGGTCGAGCGGTTCCTCAAGCCGGAGCGTCTCATCCTGGGCGCCGCCGATCCCGGGCGGCCGCTCCCCGCGGACCTGGACGAAGGGCTCCGCCGGTTCGGTTGCCCGATCCTGCCGATGGGATACGAGAGTGCGGAGCTGACCAAGACCGCGATCAACCTCTACCTCTTCGGCGCGGTCACCTACGCCAACACCCTGTCCGATCTCTGCGAGGCGGTGGGCGCCAACTGGTCGGAGATGGTGCCGGCCCTGCGGCTCGACCGTCGCATCGGGCCCGCCGCGTACATCCGGCCCAGCCTGGGGGTGGCGGGCGGAAACCTCGAGCGGGACCTCGTGACCCTTCGCGGCCTCGGCCAGCGGCACGGCGTCGACGTGGCCTACGTGGATACCCTCCTCGCGCACAATGCCCGCCGCTACCGGTGGGTTCACCGCCAGCTCGAGCGGCGGGTGCTCGACGGCAACGCGCGCGCGGTCGTCGCGGTGTGGGGCCTCGCCTACAAGAAGAACACGCGCTCCACCAAGAACTCGATGGCGCTCCGGGTGATCGAGAACCTGCGGGGCCGCGCGGAGGTGCGCGCCTACGACCCGCTGGTCAAGGCGCCGGGCGCGGACGTGGCCGCCACCCTGGTCGAGAGCCGCGACGCCGCGCTGGTCGGCGCCGACTGCCTGCTGATCCTGACCGACTGGGACGAGTTCGCCACGCCGCCCGGGGCCGGGTTCGGGGCGATGCGGCATCCGGTCGTCATCGACTGCGTCGGGGTGATGGAGGCGGGGGGTGCCGACCTTCGCGGGGTGGAGTACGTGGCGATGGGCCGGGCGGGGCGCCGGTGAGCGGGCGGGCCGCGTTCCTCGACCGCGACGGGGTGCTGGTGGAGACGCTCGTCCGCGACGGCCGGGCTCACGCGGCGGTGACCCTCGAGCAGTTCCGCGTCTGCCCTGACGCGGGCGCGCAGGTCGCCCGGCTGCGGGCGGCCGGGCTGCGGCCGATCGTCTTCACCAACCAGCCCGAGGTCGGCCGGGGCACGCTCAGCCCGCAGACCCTCGAGACGATGCACGCGCGGTTGCGCGAAGCGGTCGACGTGGACGACATCCTGGTGTGCGTGCACACCGATGGCGAGGGCTGCGCCTGCCGCAAGCCCCGCCCGGGCATGCTCCGGGCGGCGGCGCGGACCTGGGGGCTCGATCTGGCCGCCTCGTTCGTGGTGGGCGACCGGTGGCGGGACATCGACGCGGGCCGCGCGGTCGGATGCTACACGGTGCTCATCGAGCGCCCTTACAGCGAGTGCCGGTTCGCGGATGCGCGGGTGGCCGATCTGGCCGGCGCGATCGACGCGGTGCTGGCCCGGATAGAGGACCCCCAATGAACTTCGTGGCCCAGTACCTGACGGAGGCCGCGCAGGTGGCGGCCCGGATCGATCACGCGGCGGTCGAGAGCCTCGTGGACCTGCTCGCGGACACCCGCGACGGCGGCGGCCGCCTCTTCGTGCTGGGCGTGGGCGGGAGCGCCGGCAATGCCTCCCACGCGGTGAACGACTTCCGGAAGATCGCGGGCTTCGAGGCCTACGCGCCCACCGACAACGTGTCGGAGCTGACCGCCCGCATCAACGACGACGGCTGGGACACCGCGTTCGCCAACTGGCTCAAGGTGAGCCGGCTCGGGCCGCGCGACTGCGTGCTCGTGTTCTCGGTGGGTGGGGGCGACCTGGTGCGGAAGGTGAGCATCAACCTGGTGCGGGCACTCGAGCACGCCAAGACGGTGGGCGCCCGGGTCGGCGCCATCGTCGGCCGCGACGGGGGCTTCACCGCCACCGTGGCCGACGCGTGCGTGATCATCCCCACCGTGAGCGCGGAGCGGCTCACCGCGCACGCCGAGGCGTTCCAGGCGGTGGTGTGGCACATGCTGGTCGCCCATCCGCGCATCCAGGCCGCGCCAATGCGCTGGGAGAGCCTCACCCGATGAGCGGGATGCCGGAGCGGGTCGTGATCCTGGGCGCCAGCGGCTTCCTCGGCCGGGCGCTCCACGCCCGGCTCGAGCGCGACGGCGTCGCGGTGGTGGCGCATTCGTCGCGCACGCTCGACCTCACCCGGGCCGACGCGCTGGCCGTCCTCGACGGCGCGCTGGGGCCCGAGACCGCGCTCGTGCTCGCGTCGGCCTTGACCCCGGATCGGGGCCAGACCCCCGCCACCCTGCTCGCCAACACCGCGATGGCCGCCAACCTGGCCGGCTACCTCGAGGGGCGCCGGCTCGGTCGACTGGTCTACCTGGGCTCCGACGCGGCCTACGGCCTCGGCGAGCGGCCCATCACCGAGGAGACGCCGGTGGCGCCCGCCGGGTACTACGCGATCGGCAAGTACGTGGGGGAGCGCGTGCTGGAGACGGCCGCCCGCGCGGCCGGCGTGCCGCTGCTCACGCTGCGGGTGACCGGCGTCTACGGGCCCGGCGATCCGCACGCCTCCTATGGCCCGAACGCCTTCGCGCGCTCGCTGGCCCGTGACCACAGCGTTCGTATCTTCGGGGCGGGGGAGGAGGAGCGCGACCACCTCTACGTGGACGACGCGGCCCGGGCGATCGCGGGCCTGCTCCGGACCGGCGCCGACGGTATCTACAACCTGGCCACCGGGCAGAGCCAGGCCTTCGCGGACGTGGTGAAGACGATCCGCGACCTCGTGCCCTACGAGGTCACGGTGACGAGCGCGGCGCGCAAGGGGCCGATCACCCACCGCCGGTTCGACGTCGGCCGGCTGACCCGCGCGCTGCCCGACCTGCGCTTCACGCCGATCCGCGCGGGCCTCCGCGCCACCCTCGAGTTCTTCGGCGCACACGAGACCGGCGGAGCGAGCGCGAATGGCTGAGGTCGATCTCCTCGACCGCTACCCGCGCACCCGGCGGGACATCGCGGCGCGCGCCGCCGCGGTCCCCGCCCAGCGCGAGGTCGCCAGGCGGTTCGCCCGCGAGTACTTCGACGGCGACCGCGGCCAGGGCTACGGCGGCTACCGCTACGACGGGCGCTGGGAGCCCATCGCGGAGCGCATGCGCGACTTCTACGGGCTGCGGGCCGGCGATCGTGTGCTCGACGTCGGCTGCGCCAAGGGCTTCCTCCTCCACGACCTGCGCCGGATGGTCGGGGGCGTGCGGGTGGCGGGCCTGGACGTCTCCGCCTACGCGCTCGGCCAGGCCATGGCCGACGTCCGGCCCTTCCTGACCCAGGGCTCGGCGGAGCGGCTGCCGTTCCCGGACAAGGCCTTCGACCTCGTCGTGTCGATCAACACCATCCACAATCTCGACCGCGCGGACTGCATCCGCGCGCTCGGCGAGATCGAGCGGGTGAGCCGGCGCCACCGCTACGTTCAGGTGGACTCCTGGCTCGACGAGACCCAGCGCGAGAAGTTCGAGCGCTGGCAGCTCACCGCGCTCACCTACTCGGATCCGGAGGGTTGGCGCCGCCTGTTCCGCGAGGCCGGCTACACCGGCGACTACTACTGGACCGTGACGGAATGACGGAACGGGACCTCAGGGAGGCACCATGAAGATCTTCGTCGACTCGGCGAACCTGGTGGAGATCGAGGAAGCGCTGGAGCGCGGGTTTCCCGCGGGGATCACCACGAATCCGTCGATCCTCGCCAAGGAAGAGAAGGCGGACTTCCGCGAGCACATCAACAAGATCATCGAGCTCGTGCAGCGCTACGGCTATGACATCCCCCTGAGCGTCGAGGTCTTCTCGACGCGGCCCGAGGAGATGATCACCCAGGCCGAGGACTTCGTCCGCGACTTCGGGCACTACCCGAAGCTGAACATCAAGATCCCGGTGGGCTGGGACGAGCTGGCGGTCATCCGGGAGCTGCGCCTGCGCGGCATCCCGGTGAACTGCACCTGCTGCATGTCCTACGGCCAGGCCATGATGGCGGCGGCGGCCGGCGCCAACTACGTGAGCCTCTTCTACGGGCGCATCCGCGACATCGGCTACGACGCGGCGTCGGTGGTGCGCGACGTCCGCGCCACCTTCCGCGATCGGGGCACCCCGTGCGAGATCATCGTCGGCAGCATCCGCCACATCGCCGACATCAGCGAGTCCTTCCAGGCGGGGGCGGACATCGTGACGGTGCCGCCTAAGTTCTTCCGTCCGATGCTCAGCCATCCCAAGACCGACGAAGCGGTGCGCCAGTTCGTGACCGACTTCCAGAAGTGGATGCAGTAGATGAAGGGACTCGTCCTGTCCGCGGCGGCCCTCGTCCTCCTGGTGATCGGGAGCGCGGTCGCGCTCCGCTTCTACCGCGGGAACAAGGAGTTCCGGGTGTTCCTGGGCGCGTTCGCGGCCGCGGTGGCGCTGTACGCGGGGGCCTTCTGGCTGTCGCCGCCCGACCTGGGCTTCCTGCCCGTGGGCGGGCGGGAGACCTCCGCCCTCGTGGATTTCGGCAACGGCCTCCTGCTGCTGGTGCTGATGTTCCACGGCTACTGGTGCTTCTCCTACTTCGCCTGCCTCAGCCCGTCCATGAGCGTGATGGTGGCGCTCCGCCTCCGGGGGCGGGACGGCATGACCCGCGCCGAGGCCCTCGCGATCCAGGGCAGCGACCAGCCGGTCAACCTCATCTTCCAGCGCCGGATCCCGAAGCTCGTGCAGGGCGGCTACGTGCGGGAGGAGTCGGAGGGGTACCGGATCCTGGCGCCCGGCGAGCGGGTCGCCGCGCTCGGGTCATTCCTGAAGCGACTGATCAACGCCCAGGTGGGCGCGTAGAGGAGCCCCGATGCTCAAGGGTCTCGTGCTCTGCGGGCTGCTCATGACGACGTGGCTGATCGTACAGGCCGCGGTGTTCCATCTGATGGCGCCCCGGAAGGCGTTCGCCTCGATGCTGGCGTCGTTCGCCCCGACCCTGCCGCTCTACCTCGTGCTCTACGTCGTGACCCCGGCCGACCTCGGCTTCCTCCCGCCCGCCTTCGTCGGCGCGGACTGGCGCATCGGGCTCGTGAACGGCCTGGTCCTGCAGGTGCTCCTCTTCCTCACCGCCGGCCTGTTCTACTCCCACGCCGACCGCTCGATCACCGTCCGGCTCCTGATCGAGCTGGCCCGGGCGCCCCAGCAGCGCCTCACCCTCGCCCAGATGCAGGCGGTGTGCGGGGTCGAGGTGCTCATGGCCGACCGCCTGGAGATCATGCTGGCCAACCGCTTCCTGATCGCGCAGGGCGACCGGTTCGTGCTCACCCCCAAGGGCTGGATCGGGGGCAGCATCGGCGTGGCGGCCCGCAAGATCCTCCGCATGAAGGCCCTCTAGGACGCCGTCGCCATGGAAACCACCGAAGCGAGCCGGACCGGAGCGGGCCTCGAGGACATGACGGTGGGCGCGCCCCGGTCCGCCCGGGAAGCGCTGCAGTCGGGCGCGATCAGCCTGGAGGCCCTCCGGGGCGTCCACCGGATGCGCGACGGCCGGAGCGCGATGGACGTGCTCGGCGCGCTGGCGTCGCTCGTGGCGGTGCCGGTCGTCTTCGGGCTCTACCCCCGCTGGTGGACCGCCGCGCTCCTGGCCCTCTGGGCGATCCGCAACTTCAACTGCGCGGCGCAGCTCGTCCACGAGAGCGACCACGGCACCCTGTTTCGCGACCCGCGCCTGAACCGGGCCTTCGGCAACCTCTTCGCGTATCTGCTCGGCTACACGCGCGGGGGGCACCGGACCGCGCACATGGACCACCACCTCTACCTGAACACCGACCGCGATCCGGACATCATCTTCAGCCAGCCGGACGCCTCTGCGCCCGCGATGCTGAAGGGCCTGCTCGGCGACCTGTTCTTCGTCTCGGCGATCAAGCGCCTGCTCCAGTACTCCCAGTCCGACCGCGCCACCTATTCCGTCTCGCCGTGGCGGCGGCTCACCCCCGCGTACTTCGTCCGCATGGCCGCCACGATGATCCCGGTGGCGGCCACCCAGCTCGCGCTCCTCGCGGTCTTCACGGTGGCGGGCGGCCCCTGGGCCTACCTGCTGCTCCACGTGTTGCCGATCATGACCTTGTATCCGCTCCAGATCCGGGTCCGGTCGATCGCCGAGCACGGCTTCGAGGCGGGCTACCATCCGGAGT
The DNA here is from genome assembly GCA_035249225.1 of Candidatus Methylomirabilota bacterium. GTDB lineage: Bacteria > Methylomirabilota > Methylomirabilia > Rokubacteriales > CSP1-6 > CAMLFJ01. The sequence goes on from DATFGS010000263.1 coordinate 22,110, forward strand.
CGCCGCAGCAAGCGTGGGTGACGCGGACGAGCCGGTTGAACGTGGCGGAGCGCTGGATCATCGCCCCCTTCGGGCAGTATCTCCACTACGAGCACCACGTGTTTCCCAGCATTCCCAACTACAACCTGCCCGAGGTGCACCGTCTCCTCGTGGCCGCGGGGATCCCGGTGCCCACCAATCGAAGCTACTTCGGCTTCCTGTTCCAGAAGATCCGGGCCGACTGGCGGAGCGCGTCCGCCGTGCGCGGGCGCGCATGAGCCCGTCCGTGCGAGACGCCGAGCTGACCGGCCGGGTGTGCGATCTCTGCCGCTCGGACCGCCACGCGGTGCCGGTGCTGGAGGCGGGTGACTACGAGTACGGAGTCCCCGGCCGCTTCACGCTGTCCCACTGCACCGCGTGCGATCTCTACTACCAGACGCCGCGCCCCGCGCTCGAGGTGATCCCGACCTACTACCCGCCGACCTACGCGGTCTACGGGGACGATCCGGTGGTGGGGTGGCTGTTCCGGATCACCTACTGGCTCGACGCGCGGCGGGTGGCCCGCCTCATCGGGCCGCGCGGGCGGGTGCTCGACGTGGGCTGCGGGGCGGGCGGCGCCCTGAATGCGCTCGCCGGGGTCGGAGAGTGGGAGGTGTGCGGCCTCGAGCTCGACGCGGAGGCGGCCCGCCAGGCGGTTCGCCGCGGCTTCAACGTGCGGCAGGGCGATCTGGTCGACACGGACTTCCCGCCGGAGTCGTTCGACCTCATCCGCATGGGGCACGTGATCGAGCACGTCCGGGATCCGATCGCCACCCTGGGGCGGGCCTGGGAGCTGCTCCGGCCGGGAGGGATCCTCTTCGGAGAGACCCCGAACATCGACTGCTGGGACTTCCGGCTGTTCGGGCGGTACTGGGGGGCGCTGCACTTCCCGCGGCACATCGCGCTGTTCAGCCCCGAGACGATCCGGGCCGCCTGCAAGCAGACCGGCTTCGTGGGAACGCGGATCGTGCCCCGGCTGCGCACGGTGGGGTGGAGCGCGGGCATCCAGAACTGGCTCGCCGATCGGGCCGGCCTCCGCGTTCCCGCCAACGGCCGCGTCCGCTGGTACCCGGCGCTGATCGCGCCCTTCCTCCCGGTCACCATCTTCCAGGCGCTGGTGAGCCGGACCGCCACGATGGCGTTCATCGCCCGCCGGCCCGAGGCCTAGCCCGCGATGGCCCTCCGCTACGCGACCGAGCTCGGCGCGTTCGACCGCGTCAAGAACGATCTGGCCTTCCAGGTCCGGCGCCGGATCTTCGAGCGGTTCATGCGGGAGTGCGCGCCCGGTCCGGACTCGCGCGTCGCCGACTTCGGCGTCTCCGGGCATCGCGACCACCCGGTGCACTACTTCTTCGAGACCCTCTATCCGCACCGCGGGCAGCTCACCGCGATCGGGCGGGCCGCGGAGGAGGCGAGCTGGTTCGAGGGGGCATTTCCGGGGCTGCGCTTCCTGGAAGCGGATCTCCGCCAGATCCCGCTCCCCGACGGGTACTTCGACTACGGGATCTGCAACGCGGTGGTCGAGCACGCGGGAACGCGCGACCAACAGCGGGCGCTCGTCTCGGAGGTCTGTCGCGTCAGTCGATGCGTGCTCTTCACCACGCCCAACCGGCGGTTCCCGCTCGAGCTGCACACCTGGCTCCCGCTGCTCCACTGGCTGCCCGACGCGACGTACCGGGCCAGCCTGCGCCGCCTCGGCCTCGACTACTTCGCGGAGATCGAGAACCTGAACCTCCTGGACGCGGGCGAGTTCCTGTCGCTCTTCCCGCGATCCCGGCGGAACCGCCTGCTCCGGTCCGGTCTCCCACTCCTGCGCTCCAACCTCGTCTGCCTCTCCCGCGCCTAGCGCCCGCGCGGGCGGTCAGGGCGCGACCCGCTGCAGGACCAGCCTCGCCCCGTCCATCCCCATCACGTAGGGCACGCGGTCCGGGAAGGCCCGCATCAGCGCCTTGTTCCGCTCCGGGTCGATGAAGTTGACGAAGAGGACCCGATCGCTCAGGTCGGGCCGATTGTTCCGGCGATAGTAGGCCCACGAGAAGGGGGGCAGCGCCGTCACGGGCAGGCTCTGGACGAAGACGAGGGCCGGCTCCTGCGCCCGGACCGCCACCAGCTCGTAGGGGGCGTTCACCAGGTCGGCGCTGGCGCGCAGGGAGCCGCCGTAGACGGGCAGGAACGTGATCAGCGCGCAGAGCGTCGCGACGAGCGGGAACGAGGCGGTGAACGCGGGCGCGCCCGCGGGGGCGCCCGCGCGGCAACTCAGCTCGAGCAACCGCACGAATCCGCTGGCGGAGAGGAGCACGAGGGGCGCCGCCAGCTCCGCGTAGTGCGCCGGGCCGGCGCTGCTGATGGTCGCCGCCGAGATGCCGGTGTAGACGAGCAGCACGCCCGCGCAGCTCGCGAACAGACGAGCCCCGCCCGCGAGGCGCTGGAAGAAGCCCACGAATGCCAGCGAGACCGGCCATCCGAAGAGCCAGAAGTTGAAGCGGGCGAGGGTGTGGCCGAGCTCGTGGATCGACGGCAGGGGAGCCGGCGCCGAGACCGCCTGCCCGACGAGCCCCCAGTTGCGAATGCGGCTGTAGGTCTGGTAGCCGCTCTCGAACGGCGATCCGGACAGGGCGTGCTGGTACCCGAGGAGCAGGAGCCCCGCGCCGATCACCACCAGGACCGCCGCGCCGGCCCCCACGAAGGCCCGCGGGGAGCGCGCCGCCCACAGGCGCAGCGCGAGCCAGCCCAGCCACGGTGCCGCGAACGCGGGCGCCGAGAAGGGGCGCGTCAGGGCGGCCCACCCCAGGGCGGCTCCGGCGAGGAGCCACCAGCGGAGCGCGCCCGGACTCTCGTGCGCCCGCAGGGCGGCGTACACGAACGTCATCAGCAGCACCCCCATGGTGGAGTGGGCGAGCAGGGTGGCGGACGAGAAGACGAAGTACGGGGAGAGCAGGAGCATCGGCAGGGCCAGCAGGGCGGTGCGCTGGCCGAAGAGGCGCCGCGCGATGCCGAACGCGAGCGGCACCGTCAGGGTCCCGGCCACCGTGGTCACCCAGTGGAGGCCCCCGAGCCGCTCCCCGATCGCGAGCGCGGTCGGATGCCCGGGGAAGTAGATCCCGTACATCTTCCCGTTGTTGATGATCAGGAACTGGTTCTCGAAGAACGCGCGCAGCGCCTCGGGCGGGGCGGGCACCAGGATCTTCCCGGACGCGAAGAGCTGGGCCATGAAGACGTAGGCGTTCTCGTCGTCGCTGATCACCGCGTCCTTCAGGACCAGGAGGCGGGCCAGCGTGATCAGGAGGAATCCGACCGCGGAGGCGCCGAAGACGACCGCGTGGACCTCGCGCGGGCTCAGGGCGTCGAGGCGCTCGATGGCGTCCAGGATCCGCGGCCCGGTCGCCTTCCGGACCGCGAAGGTCAGGAGGAGGATGGCGGGGATGCCGAAGAGGAGGTAGTGCAGGAGAAAGGCCAGCTCCCCCGGGAACCATCCGTGCCCGCCGTACCAGATCTGGTAGTTCGCGTAGTTGAGACCGGAGATCCACAGCTCGGCGATGCAGAGAAGGCCGGTCAGCGCGAGGAGAAGACCTTTCACCCGCGGGGTCACGTAGCTCACGACGCGCCGGCCGCGCCCAGGTAGGAGGAGACGAAGCCCACGGCGGCCGGCCCGCCGGACGAGCCGAAGCGATCGAGCCGGAACGGGGTCGGGTTCACCGGCGAGCGGGCGCCGGTGACGAGGGCCGCCATCATCTCGCCCACCGCGGGGGACAGCTTGAAGCCGTGCCCCGACATGCCCGCGGCGATCCAGAAGCCGCGCACCGGGGACTCGTCGAGAATCGGCATCCAGTCCGGCGTGATGTCGAAGGCGCCCGCGTAGCCGCGGCTGAACCGCGCGTCGCCCAGCGCGGGGATCGCCCGCGCGGTGCGGGCCAGGATCTCCGCGGCCTCGTCGAAGCCCGCCTCGCTGCCGAGGAGCTCCGGGTCCATCGGGTGCTGGGTCTCGTCGTCGGTGAGCGATCCGGTCAGCGTGAGGCCGCCGGTCTCGGGCCGCACGTAGGTGCCCCCCGCCAGGTCCAGGTAGACCGTGTGCGCGGGGCCGAAGGCCGGGCCACGCGCCACCGTGAAGACGGGATGACGCCCGATCACGATGGGCAGCTCGACGCCGGCCATCCGCGCGACCCGCGGCGACCAGAGCCCCGCCGCGTTGATCACGACCGGCGCGTCGATGCGCTCGCCGGTCGCGGTGTCCACCCCGACGACCCGGTCGGCCTCGCGCCGGATCGCCACCACCTCGACGCCCTGCTCGATCACCGCGCCGCGACAGCGCGCCGCGGCCGCGAAGCCCGCGGTCACCGCGCTGGGATCCCCGTAGCCGGAGCCCGGCTCCCAGAGCACCGCGCCGAGCCCCGCGGTGTCGATGCGGGGCTCGATCCGGGCCAGGTCCGCGGGGTCCACGATCTCGGCCTGGATGCCGATGCCCGTCTGGAGCGCCAGCGTCCGCTCGAGCGTCGGCCGCATCGCGGGAGAGACGCCGATCAGCGCGCCGGTGCGGACGAAGCCCGCGTCGCCGCCCACCGCCTCCCCGAAGCGCTCGAAGACCGCGAGCGACCGGAGCACCATCTCGCTGGTCTCGCGCGTGGGGTAGAGCTGCCGGATGATGCCGACCGACCGGCCGGTGCCGCCCGAGCCCAGGAACTTCCGCTCGAGGACGAGGACGCGCCGCAGGCCCGCGCCCATGAGCTGGAACGCGATGGAGACGCCGCTCACCCCGCCGCCGATGATGACGGCGTCGGCGGTTCTCATCGGGCGCCGAGCAGCGACGAGGTCTCGTCCCCGGTGAGGAGCCGGACCGGATCGCCGCTCGTCAGGGCGCCCTCCCGCAGCACGCGCGCGTAGCCGCGGCTGTCTCCCGGGTGGCGCTTCTGGGACACGCGCGAGTGATCCCGGTCACGGAACGACGCGCTGATGTTGAAGCACGGCGAGGAGTAGCGCGTCACCTGCACGACCACGTCGTCCCCGAGGCGCAGACAGGCGCCCGGCTTCACCGCGCTCCAGTCGATGCCCTCCAGGGTGAGGTTCTCCCCGATGCTCCCCGGCGCGATCGGATGCCCCTCGGACTGCAGCGCGCGGATGCGCTCCCGGGAGAAGAGGCAGAGCGCGCGGTCCGGGCCGCCGTGATACTTGAGGTTGCGCTGGGCGTCGCCCTCGAGCCCCCGGACGGTGACCCGCGCCGCGGGGACGGGCCGCTTCGGCACCCCGCCGGCCGACACGTTGATCTGCGCGATGCGGGCGCCGGCCGTCACAGCGTCACCTCGGTGCCCAGCCCCGCCGCCACCGCCCGGTCATAGGCGAGGCGGGCGGTCACCGCGTCTTCCGGCGCGAATCCCACCGACTTGAACAGGGTGATCTCCTCGGGCGAGGTCCGGCCCCGCCGGGTGCCGGCCACCAGCTCGGCCAGCTCCGCCCGGACGTGACGCCGGGTGATGGCGCCGGCCTTGATCGGGATCAGCACGTCGCCGGCTTCTTCCCAGGCCCCTTCATAAGTATCCACCACCACCCGAGATTTCCGGATGGTCAGCGTGTCGAGCTCGCGCGTGGCGGGCCGGAAGGTGCCGACGCCGTCCACGTGCGTGCCCGGGGCCAGGTCACGGCCCGAGAAGACGGGCCGCGAGGAAGTGGTGGCGCACGTGATCACGTCGGCGCCGGTCACCGCGGCCCTGGGGCTGGTCTCGACGCGCACCGGAATGCCCAGCTCGCCCCCCATGCGCCGGGCGAAGGCGGCGGCCCGCGCGAGGTCGCGCCCCACCACCCGCACCTCGGCCAGGGGCAAGACCTGGCGCAGGCAGAGCAGCTGGAAGCGGGCCTGCAGGCCCGCGCCGAAGCAGGCCGCCACCCGCGAGTCGGGCCGGGCCAGGTAGCGCGCGGCCAGGGCGGAGGTGGCGCCCGTGCGGATGCCGGTGAGGAAGCCGGCCTCCATCAGGGAGAGCGGGGCGCCGGTCTCCGGATCGGTGAGCAGGTAGGAGGCGTGAATGGTGGGGAGCCCTCGGCGCTGATTGCGCTCGACCACCGTCACCAGCTTGGTGCCGAGGGCTCCCAGGCGGGGCAGGGCCGAGACCATGGCCAGGAACACCCCGTGACGCCCCATCGGCAGGACCGCGCGGGGGAGAGCCGCGGCCTTCCCGGCGGCGGTCTCGCGGAAGGCGCGCTCCACGGCCGCGATCACGTCGGCGGGCGGCAGGAGCGCCTCCAGCACCGCGCGGCCGAGGATCCGCATCAGGCGGACTGGCGCTTGATCATCCGCTTCACGGTCGCTTCCAGGACGACCTCGCCGCGCTGGTTCGTGACCTCGTGGTGGTAGGTCACGATGCCCCGGTCCGCCTTCTTGGTCTCGCGCTTGTCGGTGATCGTCACGCTCACGTGCAGCGTGTCGCCCTCCAGCACCGGCGCCACGATGCGGATCTCGCTGCCGAGGTACGACATGCCGGTGCCGTGGATGAGCCCGGTCTGCATGATGAGGCCTTCCGAGAGGCAGAAGGTCATCGCGCCCGGCGCGGCGCGCCCCTTGAAGACCGATTCCTTCGCCACGAACTCCATGTCCATGAAGAGGGGCTCGTTGAAGCCGCACAGGTTGACGAAGGCGCAGATGTCGGCCTCCGACACGGTGCGGCCCAGAGTCCGGTAGACGGCTCCCACCGCGTGCTCCTCGTAGGTCAGTCCTCCGGTCTTCACGCTCGTCTCCTCCCGGTCTGGGTCGCTCAGGCCTCGCCCAGGTAGGCGCGGCGCACTTCCGGATTGTCGGCCAGCTCGCGCGCGCCGCCCTCGAGCGGGAGGCGCCCGGTCTCGAGCACGTAGCCCCGCCCGGCGATGGACAGGGCCATCGCCGCGTTCTGCTCCACGAGCAGGATGGTGACGCCCTGCTGGTTGATCGCCAGGACCGTCTCGAAGATCTGCTCCACCAGCACCGGCGCGAGCCCCATGGACGGCTCGTCCAGCAGGAGGAGCCGCGGCTTCGCCATCAGGGCCCGCCCGATGGCCAGCATCTGCTGCTCGCCGCCCGACAGTGTTCCCGCCACCTGGCTCCGCCGCTCCTTGAGGCGCGGGAAGATGGCGAAGACGCGCTCCATGTCCTGGCCCACCGCCGAGTCGCTCCGGGTATAGGCGCCCATCTCGAGGTTCTCGACGACGGAGAGCCGGTTGAAGATGCGGCGGCCCTCCGGCACGTGGGTGATGCCCTGGAGGACCACCTCGTGGGCCGCGACGCCGACCAGCGACTTCCCCTCGAAGCGCACGTCGCCCTGGCGCGGGGCGAGCAGGCCCGAGAGCGTGCGCAGGGTCGTGGTCTTGCCCGCGCCGTTGTTGCCGAGCAGCGTCACGATCTCGCCCTGGGCGACGCGGAACGAGATGCCCTTGAGCGCGTGGATCTCGCCGTAGTAGACGTGGAGATCGGTCACCTCAAGCATGGCGCTCGCCCGCCGCGCCCGCGCCCGGGGTCCATCGCCGCCGCCCCAGATACGCCTCGATCACGCGCGGATCCCGCTGCACGTCGGTCGGCCGGCCCTCCGCGATCTTCTCGCCGTAGTCCAGCACGGTGACGCGGTCCGAGACCTCCATCACCACCCGCATGTTGTGCTCGATGAGGAGCAGGGTGAGCTTGCGCTCCTCCACCAGCCGGCGCAGCAGCGCCATGAGGCTGCGGGCCTCGCCCTGGGTCATGCCCGCGGTGGGCTCGTCGAGAAGCAGCAGGGCCGGGTCGGAGGCGAGCGCGCGCGCCAGCTCGAGGCGCCGCTGATCGCCGTAGGGCAGGTTCCGCGCGAGCTCGTTCGCCTTGTCCCGCAGGCCGGCCACCTCGAGCAGCTCGCCGCCGTGCTCCCACTGCCGCCGCTCCTGCTCCCGCCAGCGCCGGCTCCGGCTGATCACGTCCAAGAAACTCAGCGGGACGCGGCTGTGCATGCCCACCAGCACGTTCTCGATGGCGGTCATCCGCGGGAAGAGGCGGATGTTCTGGAAGGTGCGGCAGATGCCGAGCGCGGTGATCTCGTCGGGACGCCGGCCGAGCACCGCGGTGCCCCGGAAGGTGACCACGCCTTCCTCGGGCACGTAGATCCCGGTGAAGACGTTGAAGAACGTGGTCTTGCCCGCCCCGTTGGGTCCGATGATCGAGGCGATCTGGCCCTCCTCGAGCGCGAAGTCCACCGTGTTCAGCGCGGTCAACCCGCCGAAGCGCTTGGTCACGGCCCGGGCCTCGAGGAGCGGCATCAGGGCTTCTCGGTGAGCTCCCGATGCCGGCGCCGCGCGGGCAGGATGCCCTGGGGCCGGAAGATCATCATGAGCACGAGGATGAGGCCGAAGACCATGCGCTCGTACTTGGCCGGCTCGAGCTGGGTCGGCAGGTTGGCGAGATCGTAGCCGAGGATCACCGTCCCCGCGTTGCGCAGCTCGTTGAGCCAGAGCGAGAGGCCCTTGAGCACCTGCAGGTTCAGGATGGTCACCACCGCGGCGCCCAGGATCGCGCCGGGGATCGAGCCCATGCCGCCCAGGATGATCATGGCGAGCACGCCGATGGACTCCATGAACGTGAAGGACTCGGGGTTGATGAAGATCTGCTTGGCCGAGAAGAGCACCCCGACGGTGCCCGCGAACGAGGCGCCGCAGGCGAAGGCGAGCAGCTTCATGCGCACGAGCGGCACGCCCATGGCCTGGGCCGCGGTCTGGTCCTCGCGGATCGCCTCCCACGCGCGCCCGATGTGCGAGTCCTCCAGGCGGCGGTTCGCGAGGACGGTGGCGCCCACGATGAGGAGCACGAGCGCGTACAGGTAGAGGGGATAGATGACGTTGGGGTTGGGATCGATGCCGATCCCCTCGAGGAGCGAGGCGAAGAAGATGGGGGGCCGGCCGATCGGGGTGATGCCCTTGGGCCCGTTGGTGAGGTTGATCGGCTTGTCGAGGTTGTTGGCGAGCACGCGGATCACCTCGCCGAACCCGAGCGTCACGAGGGCGAGGTAGTCTCCGTGCAGGCGCAGCACCGGCAGGCCGAGCAAGATGCCCGCGCCCGCGGCCACCGCCACCCCCACGAACAGGAACACGAAGAACCACCACGGGTTCAGCGGGAAGTACTCGCCCCCGAAGATCAGATTGGCCTGCGGCGAGCCGAAGATCGCCCAGGAGTAGGCGCCCACCGCGAAGAAGGCCACGTAGCCCAGGTCGAGGAGACCGGCCAGCCCCACCACGATGTTGAGGCCGAGCGCCAGCGCCACGAAGATGCCGACCTGGATGGCGATCTCCATGTAGTACGCGTTGATCGTGCCGAGCCACGGCATCAGCACGCCCAGGGTGACGACGGTCAGCGCGCCCTTGACCAGGGCGGGCATGCGGGCCAGATAGAGGAGCAGCATCGTGCCCTGGAAGAGCAGGAAGAGCGAGACCGCGCGGGGGCTGTAGAGCACGCCCCAGGTCGTGGCCGCGAGCAGCGCGGTGACCAGGATGGTCGCGGGGAGCGGGCGGTCCAGCACGTGTCTCATGGCCGGGGTTGTCGCGGTGACGGGTGGGCCCGTAACGTGCGGGCAGGCTGGTTCGGTCGCAGTGCTGCCGCCTCATTTGTTCTTGGCCGCGCACGCCGAGGCGTGCGCGCGGTGAGGTGGCTTCGCATGGCTCTCATGCTCGCTCTCTCACGATCTCGCCGAGGAGGCCCTTGGGCCGGAAGATCAGGATCAGGATCAGGATCGAGAACGCGAAGATGTCCTTGTACTCCGCGCCGAAGGCGCCTCCGGTGAGGAGCGACAGGTAGGACGCCGCGAAGGCTTCGAGCAGTCCCAGGACGAGCCCGCCCAGCATCGCGCCCGGAATGTTGCCGATGCCGCCCAGCACCGCCGCGGTGAAGGCCTTCAGCCCCGGGATGAAGCCGGTGTAGGGATTGATCAGGCTGTACTGCACGCCGAAAAGCACGCCGGCCCCGCCGCCCATCGCCCCGCCGATCAAGAAGGTCAGCGAGATGATCCGGTTCACGTTGATGCCCATCAGCGAGGCGGCGGCCTGGTCCTCGGCCACCGCGCGGATCGCCTTGCCGACCTTGGTGCGGTTGACGAGGGTGTGCAGGCTCCAGAGCATGAGCAGCGCGGCCACGATCACCACCAGCGACTTGACCGAGACGTCGATGGTCTCGGTCAGCTCGAAGCGGTGATTGAGCACGTCCATGGTCGGGTACACGAGGTTGAACGAGTTGCGC
>DATFGS010000264.1:0-2021 GCA_035249225.1 Candidatus Methylomirabilota bacterium
CCTCGCGCGCGAGCCCGGCTACGTGGTCGCGCGCGAGCCGGGCCGCGCCGCATTCGACGCCGACGCGCTCCCCCCCGCGCTCGCGGTGCGGGCCCGCCGTCGCGGCGACGTGTTCTCCCCGTTCGGCGCCCCCGCGCTGCGGCGCCTCAAGTCCTTCCTGATCGACGCGGGCGTGCCGCGGTGGCAGCGCCCGCGGACCCCGCTCGTCGAGGCGGGGGGTGAGATCATCTGGGTCGCGGGCATCCGCCGCGGCTCCATCGCGCCGGTGACCGATGCCACCGCGCGGGTGCTCGAGCTGGCGATCGAATCCCGCCCGCTCCCCGAGTAGCCGTCCCCGGCATCGGCGGGTAAGATGTTTCGCGGAGGTCTTTCCATGACGATCTCGTGCCGGGCGCTGGCCGCTTCGCTCCTCCTGGTGGTCCTTGGCGCGCTCGCGCCCCCGGCCCTGGCCCAGCAGCCCCGCGCCCCCCAGGCGCCGCGCCCGGCGGCGCCGACGCCGGACTCGCAGCGGCTCCTGCGCGCCCTCGAGGACGCGTTCGTCTCCGTCGCGGATCGGGCCACGCCCTCGGTGGTCAACGTGAGCGTCAAGGTCAAGCGGGAGGCCCGGCCGGAGGGCGGCGTCTCGCCCGAGATGGAAGAGCGCTTCCGCGAGTTCTTCGGTCCCGAGCTCTTCGAGCGGTTCTTCCGCCGGCGGTCGCCGCGGGAGGAGGGCCGGGCCGCGGGCTCGGGCGTCCTGGTGGATCCGCGCGGCTACATCCTGACCAACAACCACGTGGTGGAGAACGCGACCGAGATCGAGGTGCGCCTCTCCGACGACCGCAAGTTCAAGGCGACGCTGATGGGGCGCGACGGACGCACGGATCTCGCGGTGGTCAAGATCGAGAACCCGACCGGCCCGCTGCCGGTGGCCGACCTGGGCGACTCGGACCGGCTCCGGGTGGGGCAGTGGGCCATCGCCATCGGCAATCCCTTCGGCCTCGATCGCACCGTGACCGCGGGCATCATCTCGGCGACCGGCCGCACCCACGTGGGCGTGGCCACCTACGAGCAATTCATCCAGACGGATGCGTCCATCAATCCCGGCAACTCGGGCGGGCCGCTGCTGAACCTGGACGGCCGCGTGGTGGGGATCAACACCGCCATCGTCTCGAGCGGGCAGGGCATCGGCTTCGCGATCCCGATCAACCTGGCGCGCGACATCATGACCCAGCTCATCAACCGCGGGAAGGTGGTGCGCGGCTGGCTCGGCGTGGCCATCCAGGACCTGAGCCCCGAGCTGGCGGCGGGTTTCGGGGTCAAGGAGGACGCGGGCGTGCTGGTGGCCGACGTGATGAAGGACGGCCCCGCCGCCACCGGGGGGCTCAAGCCCGGCGACGTCATCGTGGAGTTCGGCGGATCGGCGATCAAGGACGTGTCCGATCTGCAGAAGCGCGTGGCCGCGGTCGAGCCCGGGCGGGCCGCGCCGGTCAAGGTGGTGCGCGAGAAGAAGACCGTCACCCTGAGCGTCAAGATCGGCGAGCAGCCGACCGACGACGGGATGGAGGCCGAGGCGGGCGACGAGATCCTGGGCCTCACGGTGGAGCCGCTCACGCCCGAGACGGCCCAGCAGAATCGCCTGGCCGCCCGCAGCGGGCTCCTGGTGACCGAGGTGGCGCCCGGCAGCGCGGGCGCGGCCGCCGGCATCCGGCCCGGCGACGCGATCCTCGAGGTGAACCGCAAGCCGGTCAGCGACGCGGAGGCCCTCCGGCAGGTGGTGGCGGGGCTGAAGCCCGGCGAGTCGGTGCCGGTGTATCTGCAGCGCGGCGGGGGCGCGAACGAGTACGTGGTGCTCACCGCCCCGCGCCCCTGAGCGCCGTCCTCACGCAGTAAGGGCAGATATCCCCTTGACAGGGGCGCCGCCGGTCCCTAACGTGCCGGACATTTCGTCCGGGACGGAGGGATGCGCGCGTGGGAACTCAGGAGTGTATCCGGAAGGAGACCGACGGATCGGGTGACGCGGCGGCGGTCTATCGACCCCGCCC
>DATFGS010000265.1:0-2434 GCA_035249225.1 Candidatus Methylomirabilota bacterium
GGCCCTCGAGCTCCTCCGCGTTGAGCCCGCGGTACTGCCACGCCACCGCGATCACCGGGATGTTGACGTTGGGGAAGATGTCGGTGGGCGTGCGCGCGATCACCACCGGGCTGACGATCAGGATCAGGAGCGCGAGGACGACGAAGGTGTAGGGCCGGTCCAGCGCGATCCGGACGATCCACATGGCCGCCGCCCCTAGCCGGTGACCGCGCGCCGGCCGGTCTCGCGCACGAGGCGGCGGTCCGCCTCCGGCGTCGTGGCGGGCGGGACGCGCAACACCAGATCCTGGGTGTGGGTGGGGATCACCTTGCCCTCCGGCCAGTGCGTGCCCCAGGGATCCTGGCCCGCCGCCACCGCGCGGATGCCGTCGCGCACGATGCGCCGGAGCATGAGGACGCCGCGGTCGGTGGAGGCCAGGTGCTCGAGCGCGTGGACCGCGACGTCGCGCTGGCTCGACTGCGCGTCGTAGTCCGCCGGGAACCGCTGGCGCGCGTGGTAGGGCCGGTCCTCCGATTGTCCGAAGCCGGGCCGCGCGACCTGCTCCGGCGTGAGCCCCCACGCGGGATCCACCTGGGCCAGCTCGAAGTTCGTGGTGCGCGTGTCGTCGTTGGGCACCGCCCAGCGGATGATCACCGGCCGGCTCGCCGCCTTGGGCGCGACCGCTTCCTCGATCTCGCGCGTGAACTGATGCACGTTCGGGGGCATGAAGTCACAGACGCGCACCCACACCAGATCATTCACGCGGCGGGTCGCGATGTAGACCATGCCCGCGTCGGTGGCGAGCCAGTCGAGCTCGGGCACGACGCCGAAGGCTTCCGTGAACTGATAGCCGCTCGAGAGCGCGTGCAGGAACGCGGTGTGGACCGGGTCCATGCTGTTGTCCTTCACCTGGAGCCAGTTGCAGGGCAGCGTGAACTCGGCCGCGGGCATGAGCGTGTGGCCCGGCACCTCGAAGCTGTCGTAGAGCGGAAACGCGGGCGTCCGCGCGGGCGGGCCCAGATACGCGAAGACGAGCCCGCAGAACTCGCGCGTGGGATACGCGCCCTGCCACACGCGCTCGCGCAGGCGGCTGCCCGCGGGCTCGCCCGGCGTCTCGAGACACCGCCCGTCCACGTCGTACACCCAGCCGTGATAGCAGCAGCGCAGGCCGCGCTCGAGCGGAATCGCGAACTCGAGCGAGGTGCCGCGATGCGCGCAGTGCAGATGGAGCACGCCGGTGCGCCCGCCGCGATCGCGGAAAACCACGAGGTCTTCGCCCAGGATGCGCACCCGGCGCGGCGGGCCGGCCAGATCGCGCGCGAAGGCCACCGGCTGCCAGAAGCGGCGCAGGTATTCGCCGCCGGGGGTGTCGGGACCGACCCGGGTGAGCTCAGGATCGGGGGCCGGCGTCGCCCGGCGCGCGTATCCGTCGAACGGGCTGCCGGGCGCGGGCTCCGAGGCCATGAGTGCCGCTCAGCATGGCGCCGGTCCGGCGGCGCGTCAAGGGTCGGGAGCAATCTGCGAGCCACGCAGAATCTTCGCGGTGTGCAAATCGCCCATGGTGGGTGGGGAGGTACTCAGAGAGGGATTTTAGCTCCCCCTGTCACCCAGAAAACATCATTTAAATTAGATACTTCTCATTGGAATAGGGCTTGCTGTCCTAGCCCGCCATGGCTAGAACAACGTGGAGCTTGCTGACCGGCAGTGTCCTCCTCCTTGCGGGCTGTCTGACCCTGGCTGGACCGGCTCGAGCCGAGACCGAACCCCCCATTGCGATGGCTGTGGACCCGATGCCGACCGAGTCGGTCGGTCTGGTCCAGGCGGCCTGGCCGGTGTCCGCGGAGCTTCTGGCCGACACCTTCGGCCTGCCGGCTCAGACCCCGGAGCCTCTGGTGGTCCACGCGGTGAGCCTGGCCCTGGTCACCGAGCCGACCCCCGCGGTCATCCGACCGGCCCCGACCGCGGCCTACCGGGTGCAGCTCAACGAGCATGTCCGGTTCTACCTGGATCGCTTCCAGACCGGCTACCGGCGGGCGATCACCGAGACCCGCCTGGCCCGGTCTGGTCGCTATCTGCCCATGATCCTGGACATTTTCAAGGAGAAGGGCCTGCCGGAGGAGCTGGTCTTCACGGCAATGATCGAGAGCGGCTTCAATCCGGTGGCAGTGTCCCGGGCCGGCGCCAAGGGCCTCTGGCAGTTCATGGCCCCCACCGCCCGGCTGTACGGCCTTCGCGTGGACCGCTGGATGGACGAGCGGCTGGACCCCGAGAAGTCCACGGTGGCCGCAGCCAACTATCTGCGTGATCTCTATATGGTGTTCGGCTCGTGGGACCTGGCCCAGGCCGCCTACAACGCGGGCGAGGTCCGCGTGCAGCAGGCGATCCAGGGCTCGGGCACGCGTGACTTCTGGGTGCTCCATCGACGGAGTCCGTACCTGCTGCCCGAGACCAAGAA
>DATFGS010000266.1:0-5420 GCA_035249225.1 Candidatus Methylomirabilota bacterium
CCGCCACGTGACCGGGCGCGGCCACCCGCGTCATCAGCAGCCAGTAGCCCAGCAGCAGCCCGCCCGCGACGACCGCCTGCGCGCGCCAGCCGCGCGCGCCCGCGGTGGCCAGCACGAGGAGGGCGGCCAGCAGGTAGCAGACCGCGATGCGCTGGAGCACGCCCGCGATGCGCAGGTCGGCGAGCGGGAAGAACGGCAGCGCGTGGAGCAGCAGGCCGAGCGTGAAGATCACCGCCGCGCGCCGGAGCACGCGCCGGCAGAGGCCGCCCGCGCCCCGCTCGAGCGCGGGCCCCAGGGCCAGCGGGATCGAGACGCCCACCACGAAGAGGAAGAACGGGAAGACCATGTCGGTGGGCGTCCACCCGTGCCACGGAGCGTGCTGGAGCGGCGCGTACACCGCGCTCCACGTGCCCGGGTTGTTCACCAGCACCATCGCGGCCACCGTGAGCCCGCGGAGCGCGTCCACCGAGAGCAGGCGCGCCGGCGCGCCGGCGGGCGTCACGGGAGCGCCGGCGGCCATCACAGAAGCGCTGCGGCCATCACAGGATGGAGCGGCCGGCGTCCACCATCAGGGTCGCGCCGGTGACGAAGGACGACTCGTCGGAGGCCAGGAACAGGATTGGGTACGCGACCTCGCGCGGCTCGGCCCAGCGCCCCAGCAGGTTGTCGCCCGCGCGCTGCGTGCGCATCTCCGCCTCCGAGACCCCGCGGGCCGCCGCCCGGCGGATGTGATAGAGCGTGATGGTACCGCCCGGGCACACCGCGTTGACCCGGATGCGGTGGGGGGCCTCCTCGACCGCGAGGGCGCGCGTGAAGCCGAGCACCGCCGCCTTGGTGGTGTCGTACTGGCCCATGCCGGTCCGTCCCATCACCCCGTACACCGACGAGACGTTGACGATGGTGCCGCGCCCCGCCGCGCGCAGCCGCGGGAGCGCCGCCTTGCAGCAGTGCGCGGTGCCGAGCACGTTGACCGCGATGATGCGCTCCCAGTCCGCCGCGTCGGCGTCGGCCAGCGGCGCGTAGACGCGCACGCCCGCCACGTTCACCAGGGTGTCGAGTCCGCCCAGGCGTGCCGCCGTCTCGTCGACGATCCGGTGGGCATCGGCCTCCCGGGTGACGTCACCGGTCAGCGCCAGGACCCGCGCGCCGGGTACGGCGGACCGGATGCCGGCCGCCGCCGCCTCCAGCGCGACCGCGTCGGTGTCCAGCAGCGCGACCGCGGCGCCTTCCTCCGCGAAGAGCCGTGCGGTGGCCTCTCCGATGCCCCCGCCGCCGCCGGTGACCAGCGCCACGCGGCCGGCCATGCGGCCCGGCATCAGGCGAGCGTGAGCTGGTCGCCCGCCCTCACCACCATCCGCGCCATGGCGCCCTCGATCCAGCTCTCGCCCGGAGCCAGCACGACGGAAGTGGACCGGACGAGGAAGGAGCCCGGGTTGGCGCCGGGCGCGGGGATGCCCTGATCGCGCAGGGCCCGCGCCGCGGTCATCATCCGCCGGCGCACCTGGATGATCGCGGTGTCGCTCGAGCCCAGACGCTCCCGGCCGCGGTCCACGATGTCGCCCTGGCTCTCCTGCACCGCCTGGTCCTGGACCCCGAAGCCAGGGATGCCGCAGTACATGCGGGTGCGGTGGACCTCCCAGTCCATGAAGTAGTCGTTGTCCCGGTTCGCCGCGGTCCGCACGTCGCCGTAAGGCTCGGAGGTGGCCGGCGCGTAGTCGCAGACGTGCGCGCCCTTCCCCTCGATGTTGAGCCGGATCTCCTCGTCGGTCAGCTTCCGGTCGGGATGCCACGTCACCATCCAGTTGATCGAGTGGGTGTCGTCCATCGGCACCCAGATATGCGACTGCACGATGCGCTCGTCCAGGTCGGTGGGCGGCATCGTGTAGAACGGCAGCAGGAACTGGGTGATGCGCCAGTACCAGCGGCCGTCCGGATTGACCCGGCGCGCGCCGATGACCACCCCGTAGTCGGTGTCGGCGACCTCGAAGCGCGGCGCGCGGTCGCCCGTCGAGACCGCGGCGCCCACCCCGAAGCTCACGCGGTCCATGTCCTGCGTGACCTCGCTGTTGCGATGGTCGATCGGCGCGTGGAGAAATGAAATATGGCTCGAGTCGATGCCGCCTTCCAGGGCCTGGAACCAGTTGCAGTCCTGCACGCGGCGCGAGATGAAGGTGTGGCCCTCCGGCAGCAGCGTGAACTCGAGCTCGGGCAGCGGCGGGGGCGGGCTGGCCGGCCCCATGTAGGCCCAGATCACGCCGCCCTTCTCAACGCACGGATACGCGGTCTGCTTCACCTTGGCCGCGAAGCTCGACTCGGGCGGCTCGCTCGGCATCTCCTGGCACTGGCCGTCCAGGCCGAACTTCCAGCCGTGGTAGGCGCAGCGCATCCCGTTCTCCTCGACGCGTCCGTAGTAGAACGAGGCCGACCGGTGCGGACAGAACTCCCCGATGAGGCCGGCCCGGCCGCTCCGGCCGCGGAAGACGATGAGCCGCTCGCCGAGCAGCATCACGCGCTTCACGCGCCCGCCCGGCTCCAGCTCTCTCGATTCCACCACCGGGATCCAGTACTGCCGGACCAGGGCGCCCATCGCGGTGCCCGGCCCGGTCCTGGTCAGGAGCTCGTTGTCCTCGCGGCTCAGCATCGCTCGGCCCTCCTCACGGGAGCAAAGGTTAGCACGCGCTCTCGCAGGCCGCCAACGGGCCGCCCGGCCGCCCGGATTGACAACGGCCGCGGCCTCCCGGAGGATGACCGCCCGTGACGCCCTCCGTCCGACTCGAGCTCGCCGGCCCCGTGGCCCGCGTCACCCTGGACCGGCCCGAGGTGCTCAACGCGGGCGATCCGGGCTGGGTGGCCGAGCTCACCGAGATCGTCGCGCGCATCGGCGCCCTGCGCGAGCTCCGGGTCGCGGTGATCACCGGAGCCGGGCGCGCGTTCTCCACCGGCGTCGATCTCAATGCCCTCGCCGCCGGCGAGATGACGCTGCCGCACTTCGTGGCCTGGGAGGACGCCATGACCGCGATCGAGCGCATGCCGATCCCCTTCATCGCCGCGATCAACGGCCATTGCCTGGGCGGCGGGCTCCAGCTCGCGCTGGTGTGCGACTACCGGCTGGCCGCCGCGGAGGCGGTCATCGGCCTGCCCGCGGTGAAGGAGTGCCTGATCCCGTCCATGGCCCTCTACCGGCTGCCGCGGCTGATCGGCGCGGCGCGGGCGCGCGAGATGATCCTCACCGGCGAGCCGATCTCGGCCGCGCGCGCCGAGCAGGTGGGCCTCGTCAACCGCGTGGTTCCGGCTTCCGAGCTCCCGCGCGCGCTGGAGGAGTGCGTCGGCCGCTTCCTCGCGCTCCCCGCGACCGCGGTGGCCGCGAGCAAGCGCCTGCTCGCGCGCACCTTCGACCTTCCGTTCGACGCGTTCCGGCGCGAGATGGAGGCGGCGTTCCGCGCCTGCCTCGACTCGCCCGAGCACCGCGCCGCCATGGACGAGATCCGGCACCGCCGGACAGGACGCGCCCGGTGACGCCGCCGTCGACGCTCCTGCCCACGTCCGTCATCGGCAGCCACGGGCTGCCCGGCTGGGTGTGGCTCGCCCGCGAGGCGCTCGCGGCCGGCCGCATGGGCGCCACCGACGTCCGCGAGCTGATGGAGGACGCGACCCAGGTCGCGCTGCTCGACCAGGAGCGCGCCGGCATCGACGTGCTGACCACCGGCGAGATGGGCCGCGTGCGCTTCATCATCGGCTTCTACGACCACCTCCGGGGCATCCGGACCATGGAGGAGCCGCGCAAGCTCGGCCAGCCCCACTGGGACACCAACACGCCGTTCGAGGTCGTCGAGCGCGTCACCGCCCCGGCCGGCCTGGGCATCGTGGAGGAGTTCAAGCTCGCGCGGTCGCTGACCGGCAAGCCGCTCAAGGCCACCGTGCCGGGGCCGTACACGCTCATGTTCCCCCTGCGGCTGGGCGCCGGCTACCGCGATCGCGACACGCTCCTGGCCGACCTGGTGGGCATCGTCAACGCGGAGTGCCGCGCGCTCGTCGCGGCGGGCGCCGACTTCATCCAGATCGACGAGCCGCACAGCGGCATGTACGCGGGCTCGTCACCCCACTTCGCCCAGGGCGTGAACCGCGCGGTGGAAGGCGTCGCGGCCAAGATCGCGGTCCACGTCTGCTTCGGCAATCTCTATGGTCGCCCGTTCCAGCCGGTGCGCAGCTACCGCAACGTCTACCCGGCGATCCACGAGCTGACCGCCTCCCAGGTCGTCCTCGAGTACGCCAACCGGGGGATGGACGATCTCCCGCTCTGGCGGGAGTTCCCGACCGACAAGGAGCTGGGCGCCGGGGTGATCGACGTCAAGGCCTTCAAGGCCGAGACCGCGGAGGAGGTCGCCGGGCGGATCCGCGCCCTCCTCCGCTACGTGGCCCCCGACAAGCTCTGGCTCAACCCCGACTGCGGTTTCTGGGAAACCCCGCGCTGGGCCACCCGCCTCAAGATGGCCGCTCTCGTCGAGGGCGCCCGCCTCGTCCGCCGCGAGCTCTAGCCGGCCGCGCGGACGAGGGTGAGGTGGTCCTCGACCGTGTCCTTCGCGGTGATCGCGCGGAGGACGACCTCGTCGACCGCGCCCTCCCAGGCCGCGAGCGCGCGCTTGATGCCGTCGGCGGAGGTGGCCGCGATCGCGGTGTCGATCGGCTTGACGCCCATCCGCACGAAGTGGTCGTGGTACGCGGGAATGGCGTCGTAGCGCCCGCCTTCCTCGGCGAGCCGCTCCGCGGCCGGGCCCAGGGCCACCCGCACGTAGGCGTAGAGGCGCGGCACCGGGCGCCCGGCGGCGGCCGCGCCGGCGCGCACGATCTCGGCGGAGCGCCGCGCGTACTCCGGCGTGAGCCAGTTGAAGAGCACGCCGTCGGCGACCTCGCCCGCCAGGTGGCACATCCGGGGGCCGAGCGCGGCCACGATGATCCGCGTGGACAGCGACGCCCGCAGCGCGGCCACCCCGTCCCGCACCCGCTTGAGGGCCTGCGGATTCGGGCTGCCCACTCCGAGCAGCAGGCGCTCCGGCGCCAGCCCGTGTCCGCGCACCCCGTCCGCGATGCTCTCCGGTCCGCGCGTGTGCAGCGGGACCACGCCAACCCCCAGATCCACCCGGCGCGTCTCCGCCGCCGCGTGCGCGAGCGAGCCCAGGCCGTCCACCGGGCCCGGGTGATTCACCCAGAACGAGCGATAGCCGAGCGCCTCGGCCTCGCGGGCCGACGCGCGGATGATCTCCGGTGACACGCCCGCGAACACCGCGAACCCCTTTGCCGTGCCGGTCGCCATGATGGCCTCCTGTTGGTGTGGTGCGCCCGATTCTACGCCGCGCCGGGCTTGCGCTCCACGGCATTACGGGATACACCCAGACGGTCATGCGAGAGCCCGCGGGCATCCG
>DATFGS010000267.1:0-1859 GCA_035249225.1 Candidatus Methylomirabilota bacterium
TGCAACCGGCCAGCCTGTGGGAGCGGCATCGTCACGAGGCCGTCGCTCTCGAGATAGATCGCCTGCTGCCGCCGCGTGAGCCGCTGGAAATAGGCGAAGGGCATCCGGCTCTGGATGCTACCGCCGGCGGTGGGGCGAGGCAACCGACGGCGCTGCCCTGGGCCCTCGCCCGCAAGTACCCGCGCGCCGGCCGGGAGTGGATCTGGCAGTGGGTCTTCCCCGCCACCCCGGCACCGCGAGACCAGCCAGCGCCGCCGCCACCATCTGCACGAATCCGTGCTGCAGCGCGCGGTGAGGGAGGCGGTCCGCGGTACGGGCATCCCCAGGCGCGCCACCTGCCACACCTTCCAGCACTCCTTCGCCACCACGTTCTCGACCGCGGCCCCGCCGGCGTCCTAAGCCCCGCCGACCGGCTCCGCCCTACCTGACGGGCCCGGACCCAATCCCCTATCCCCAACTATCCCGGTCTGTGTAACACTACCGCCGCACCCCCGGGACCATGCGCAACGACGCGCCCCCGAAGGCCGCTCCAGCCACATTCCCCCGGCCCGCCCGGCGGGATTATCCCGACCAGCCCCCAATGTGCCCGGGCTATCGAGACCGGGATACTTCTAGCTAGGCCCGAGAGAGTTGAGCAAGAGGCAGGAAACCGAGCCCACCAACCGCAGATGACAGAGCCAGCCAGAATCCTCTTCGCGATGTTTCAGGGCGGCGGCAACATCCCCCTGATCATGCCGGTCGTCGCGCGTCTGGTCGATCGCGGCCATCGCGTGCGAGTCATGGCGGGACCTGGCGTGCGCCACTCGCGGCTACCGGTCAGCACGACCTTTCGTCACCGGATCGGCGCCGCAGGCGCGATTCTCATTCCGTTTCCCGACCCCGACGTTCATCCGATGGAGCCAGCGCCATTCGCTCGCGGTCTCATCGGAGGCTGGGTGCCGAAGGCGTTCAGGTCCGTTCAGCGCGAAGCTCAGGCCACGCTCTGGGCACCTATCTGGGCCGAACGAGTCGCGACCGAACTGCGTCGGGAGCCGGCTGACGTGGTTGTCAGCGATTTCGTCCTCCTGGGTGCGATCGCGGCGGCCGAAGCGGCTGGCATCCCTGCCGTCGTGCTCATGCATACCGTCCCGCCCCGACCCGTGTCCGGTGTTCCCCCATATGGCCCGGGCCTGCTCCCGGCTAGGGGCGCTGGCGCGGTCCTGCGCGATGCCTTAGGACGCGCCGTCGTTGATCGCATCCATGTCCGCAACGGCGGGCCGCCTCTCAAGCGAGCCCGGGCACTGTTGGGCCTGCCCGATCTGCGCTCGCCTTTTGAGCAATACGACACGGCGGCGCGCGTGCTCGTGCTGACGAGTCCCGCGTTCGACTACGCAGCTGGGCATCAGGCGCCCAACGTGCGCTACGTGGGCACGCCTCTCGACGACGCGGGCGCGGCGCCATGGAATCTCCCCTGGCCTCCAGAAGATACGCGCCCGCTAGTGCTCGTCAGTCTGAGCACGCTCGAGCAGGGGCAAGCGGCCGTCCTGCAGCGGGTCATCCAATCCCTCGCGCCCCTAGCTGTGCGCGGCTTGGTGACCCTCGGACCGGCTCTTGATCCGGCGCAGTTCGAGGCTCCCCCCAATGTACGACTCGAGACGTTCGTTCCTCACTCGGCGGTGCTTCCCCACGCGAAGGCGATGGTGACACAGTGTGGCCTTGGTACCCTGATGAAGGCCCTGACGCATGGCGTACCGCTCGTCTGCATTCCGCTCGTTGGCGATCAACCCGACAACGCCGCGCGGGTCGTCGCTCACGGTGCGGGGATCCGTCTCGAGCGCGACAGTACTCCGGAGCAGATCCGCGCCGCCATCGAGCAGGTG
>DATFGS010000268.1:0-6012 GCA_035249225.1 Candidatus Methylomirabilota bacterium
GCACATGCGGCAGCGCCCGCACGGGAAGAAGAAGCGATAGGCCACCCGGTCGCCCACCGCGAGCGGGCGGCCCGCCGAGTCGGTGGTGACGCCGGGGCCGAGCTTGGCCACGCGCCCCACGTGCTCGTGCCCGGTGTTGAGCGGCAGCGGCCGGCCCATCTTCACGTAGTCGAGCTCGCCCCGCCAGTAGTGCAGGTCCGACCCGCACACGTTGGCCATCGCCACCTTGATCAGGATCGCGCCGGGCTCCGGATCGGGCACCGGGTACTCGCGGATCTCGAAGGGCTTGCCCGCACCGTGGAACACCGCCATCCGTGCCGATTCCGCCATGAACCCCTCCTCATGATGATGAACGACTGGCGGAGTCTAGCATGGCGGCCTGCGGGCCGCCGGGCGGGGTCCCGGCGGCCGGTGGCGTTCACCTTCGAGCCGTCGGGCGATCGATCAGTCGATCACCTGATCGGCCCGCTGGAGCAGCGACGGCGGGATCGTCAGGCCGAGCGCCCTGGCGGTCTTGAGGCTGACGACCAGCTGAAACGTGGTGGGCCGCTCGATCGGCAGGTCGCCGGGCTTCGCGCCCTTCAGGATCTTGTCCACGTAGACGGCGGCGCGGTGGAAATTGTCCGAGAGCTTCGCGCCATAGCAGAGGAGACCCCCTTCGTCCACGAACTCTCGCCCTCCGTAGATGGCGGGCAGGCGACTCTTCACCGCAAGGGCGGCCAGCCGTCTTCGGTGAGTCGTGAACATGACATCCCCCAGGATGAGGAGCGCGCCAGCGCGCCCTGTGGTCATGGCCGCGAAGGCACCGTCGAAGTCGCTGGCACTGCGCGCCTCCAAGAGCTGCAGCTCGACCGCCAGGGCCCGGGCCGTGATCTCCGCCTCTCTCAACGCGAGCGCGTTGCCGGGAGTCGTGGGGTTCCAGAGAACGGCCATCCGGGAGATCTTGGGGACGGTCTCCTTGAGTACCTCCAGTTGCTTTCCCGCTATCTCTGGACCGAGGTTGCTGCTCAACCCGGTGATGTTTCCCCCTGGCCGTGCCAGACTGGCGACGAGCCCCAGCTCGACCGGATCCCCGCCTCCCACCGTGACGAGGGGGATGGTCTTGGTCGCATTCTTCGCGGCCAGGGCGGTGGGCGTGGACGGCACCACGATGAGGTCCACGCGGAGACGAACCAGCTCCGCCGCGAGGTCCGGGAGCCGCTCCGCCCGCCCTCCCGCAAATCGCCACTCGATGACGATGTTCTGACCCTCGACCCAGCCGAGGTCCTTCAACCCTCGCCGGAACTCCCGGACGAACACCTCCGCGGACTCGCGAGTGGGACCGCCCAGCCAGCCTATGCGCGGAGCCTTCGCCGCCGGCTGGGCCTCGCCGGCACCCGGCACGCCGAGGAGGCCGAAGGACAGGCCCGCGATGAACGCCCGCCTCTCCATCACTCGATCACCCGATCCGCCTGCTGGAGCAGCGACGGCGGGATCGTCAGGCCGAGCGGCCTGGCGGCCTTGAGGTTGACGACCAGCTCGAACCTCGTCGGCTGCTCGACCGGGAGATCACCCGGCTTCGCCCCTCGGAGGATCCGGTCGACGTAGTACGGGGCCCGCCGGTACATGTCGCTCAACCTCACCCCGTACGACATGACGAACCCCGCATCCATCCACTCCGACGCGGTGCACATCGTCGGCAGGCGGTTCTTCGCCGCGAGCTCGATGATCGCCGCCCGCTGAGCAAAGAGCAACGAGCTCCCATAGACGAGGACCGCGCCCACGCGCTCCCTGGTCATCGCGGTGAAGGCGCCGGGGAACCCACGAGCGTCTCGCGCCTCGAGCGACTGAATCTGCAGCCCCAGCTTCGGCGCCACGACTTCGGTTTCCTTCACGAGCTGTCGCCGGCCGGGCTCGGTGGGGTCCCAGAGGACGGCCACCCGGGTCAGATTTGGCACGGTCTCCTTGAGGAGTGCCAGTCGCTTTCCGGCGAGCTCGGGCGATTGAATGGTCAGGCCGGTGATGTTCCCCGCCGGCCGCGCAAGGCTGCTCACGAAGCCGAGACGGACCGGATCGGTCACCAGGACCATGACCACGGGAATCGTCGTCGTGGCCTTCTGCGTTGCCGCGACCGCCGGGTTGTTCGTGGCGACGATGACGTCGACCTTGAGCCCCACCAGCTCGGCGGCGAGCTCGGGGAACCGCTCGGCTCGCTCACCGGCCCAGCGTGATTCAACAGCGATGTTGTGCCCCTCCACGTAGCCGAGCTGGCGGAGTCCTTCGTCGAAGGCATCGCGGCCGGGTGATCGGTTGGCCTCGAGCACGCCGATCCGGGGAACCCTCGACAGGGGCTGCGCCTCCGCGGCGCGCGGCGCGGCGAGGAGGCCGAACGCCACGCTGGAGACGAACGTCCGTCGATCCATGGCTCCTTTGGTTCGGGGAGTCTATCACGCGCCTCGCCGCCCGCCCGCTCCCACTTGCCGACGCGGGCGCCTTCGCCTACGGTGTCGTCATCATGAATGACGACGGCCCGGCCTGTCCGAGCTGTGCGAGCGCCGACGTGGCGATCCGGGGCAGTGCGAGCACCGAGAGCCGGCCCTCTCTCCGCCAGGTGTGGGAGTGCAAGGCGTGTGGTGTCGTGTTCGCCTACCGGCCGGCGCGGCGATCCTAGCATCGGCGCGGTCACCACGCTCTGCTGCCTCCTCTGCCTCGCCGCCTCAGGCCCCGCCCAGTGCGCGTGGGTGCTGTGCGGGCAAATCCAGGACC
Source organism: Candidatus Methylomirabilota bacterium (assembly GCA_035249225.1). Classification (GTDB taxonomy): domain Bacteria; phylum Methylomirabilota; class Methylomirabilia; order Rokubacteriales; family CSP1-6; genus CAMLFJ01. Next base: position 2,746 of record DATFGS010000268.1, read on the forward strand.
CCTGGGGAGCCCTGGCGGAGGTCCGCCTGGGCGGCTGGCCGTCTCGCGAGGCGTGCGAACAGGAGCGGAGCGATCGGGAGCAGGCGCCGCCGGCACTGCGGATGGCGTCTTACTCGTGCCTCCCCGCGGCCGTGGACCCGCGTGCGCCGACCGGGAAGTGACATGTCCGCACCGCGGGCCCGCGGGGGCTCCCGGGCCCCGTCCGGGCGCCGCGGTGTGGTAGGCTACGTGGCGCCTTGGAGGGCCAAGCCATGAAGATTGCGATTCTCGACGACTACCAGGACACGATCCGGACGCTCCGCGCCTTCCCGAAGGTCGCGGGGCACGACGTCACGATCTGGAAGGACCACACCAAGGACGTCGAGACGCTCGCCGGCCGGCTGAAGGACACCGAGGTGCTCGTGCTGCTGCGCGAGCGCACGCCGATCAAGGCCCCGCTCCTCGATCGCCTCGACCGGCTGCGGATGATCACGCAGGTCGGCGTGGTGCCCCACATCGACGTGCCCGCGTGCACCCGGCGCGGCGTCATCGTCTCCTCGAGCCAGCTGCCCGGCCGGCCCTCGTACGGGACCGCCGAGCTGACGTGGGGCCTCGTCATCGCGGCGATGCGGCGCGTCCCCCAGGAGATGATCGCGATGCGCGCGGGGAAGTGGCAGGCCTACCCCATAGGCCTCGGCCTGCGCGGCAGGACTCTCGGGATCCTGGGCTACGGCAAGATCGGCGCGGTGGTGGCGGGCTACGGGCGCGCCTTCGGCATGAACGTCGTGGCGTGGGGACGCGAGAGCACGCTCGAGAAGGCGAAGACCGACGGCTACTCCGCGGCGGCCAGTCGCGAGGCCTTCTTCGCCGAGTGCGACGTGATCTCCATCCACGTGCGGCTGATCGACGCGACCCGCGGCATGGTGACCGCGGAGGATCTCGCGCGCATGAAGCCATCGGCGGTGTTCGTCAACACGAGCCGCGCCGGGCTGGTGGTGCCGGGCGCGCTCGAGGCCGCGCTCGCCAAGGGCCGTCCGGGCATGGCCGCGGTGGACGTCTACGAGGACGAGCCGGTGTTCGGGGCCAAGCATCCGCTGCTCGCGATGGACAACGCGATCTGTGTGCCGCACCTGGGCTACGTCGAGCGCGACAGCCTCGAGCAGATGTACGACACGATCTTCGAGCAGGTGCTGGCCTACGCCGCGGGCAAGCCGATCAACGTGTTGAACCCGGAGGCCCTGGCGGCCGCGAAGTCATGAGCATCCGGGACAAGGCCTACATCGTCGGCGTCTTCGAGCATCCGACCCGCAAGGCGGACAATATTTCATTGGCCCAGCTCCACGCGGAGGTGGCGCACGGCGCCCTCGCCGACGCCGGGCTCACCAAGGACGACGTGGACGGGTACTTCTGCGCGGGGGACGCGCCCGGGCTGGGCGGGCTCTCCATGGCCGACTACATGGGCCTGCGCCTGCGGCACATCGACACCACCGAGACCGGCGGCTCGTCGTACGTGGTCCACGTGGCCCACGCCGCGGAGGCGATCGCGGCGGGACGCTGCGACGTGGCCCTGATCACGCTGGCCGGGCGGCCGCGCGCGGAGGGCATGGCCACCGGCACCGCCCCGCGCAACTACGGCGCCACCGCGCCGGATGTCGCGTTCGAGGCTCCGTTCGGGCCGACGGTGGTCAACCAGTACGCGATGGCGGCGATGCGTCACATGCACGAGTTCGGGACCACCGGCGAGCAGCTCGCGTGGATCAAGGTCGCGGCCTCGCAGCACGCCCAGCACAACCCGCACGCGATGCTGCGCGACGTGGTCACGGTGGCGGACGTGGTCGGCTCGCCGATGATCTCGGACCCGCTGCATCGGCTCGACTGCTGCGTGATCAGCGACGGCGGCGGGGCGGTGATCGTGGCGCGGCCCGAGGTGGCGAAGCGGCTCAAGCGCCCGCCGGTCACGGTGCGCGGGGCGGGCGAGGCGGTGAAGCACCAGATGGGCGGCCAGGTGGACCTCACCTACACCGGCGCGCGCTGGTCGGGCCCGGCCGCCTTCGAGAGCGCGGGCGTGACCCCGGCCGACATCAAGTACGCCTCCATCTACGACAGCTTCACGATCACGGTGCTGATCACGCTCGAGGACCTGGGCTTCTGCCCCAAGGGGCAGGGCGGCCGCTTCGTCTCCGACGGCAACCTGATCGCGGGGGTCGGCAAGCTGCCGTTCAACACCGACGGCGGCGGGCTCTGCAACAACCACCCGGCCAACCGGGGCGGCATGACCAAGGTCATCGAGGCGGTGCGCCAGCTCCGCGGCGAGGCGCACCCGAAGGTGCAGGTGAAGAACTGCGACCTGGCGCTGGCCCACGGCACCGGCGGCTCCCTCGGCACCCGGCACGCCAGCGCGACTCTGATCATGGAGGCGAGATAACCATGGCCGAGGCCGCGCGGAAGATCCCGGCTCCGAACACGACACCCGAGACCGCGCCCTTCTGGGAGGCGGCGGCCAAGGGCAAGCTGCTCGTGAAGACCTGCACCGCCTGCGGGCGCGCCCATCACTACCCCCGCCCGAACTGCCCGTTCTGCGGCAGCGACCGCACCGAGTGGAAGGACTCCGCGGGCCGCGGCGTCATCTACTCCTACAGCGTGATGCGCCGCGCGACACCGCCCTACGTCCTCGCCTACGTGACGCTGGAGGAGGGGCCCACCATGATGACCAACCTGGTGGACTGCGACTTCGACGCGCTCCGCATCGGCCAGCCGGTACGCGTGGCGTGGACGCCCACCGACGGCGGCCCGCCGGTGCCGATGTTCACCCCGCGCTAGACCACCCGCTTTTCCCTCTCCCCTTTGGGGAGAGGGCAGGGTGAGGGGCCGCGCAGATTTCCCTGTCGGCCCTGAGCGCGGGGGCGAGTGGCATGAACGCCGCGATGGTGCATGTGGACGGCGCGGCGCACAACATCGCGAACGTCACGGATCTACGCGGACCGGAACGCGGACTCGAGGCGTTCGATCGCGTCCTGCTCGGCGGCAGAGATGGCGCCCACCCCGAGAAAGCCGCCGCTCGCGCGGGCGACGGCCTTGGCGCGCTCTATGAGCCCCGCCTTGAGCGCCGCGAGCTCCTGGAGGGGCATGCGCTCGGAGAGGCCGCGGACCATCTCGGTCCACGCGGCGAGCAGTCGCGGCTCGGGCTTCTTCTCGAGCCAGCTCCGCAGGAGGTCGTGGTCGGCCGTGCCGGAGGCGATGCCGGACTTCTCCGCCCGCTCGAGGACGGCCTGCCGCTCCTTCGCGTCC
>DATFGS010000269.1:0-1478 GCA_035249225.1 Candidatus Methylomirabilota bacterium
CGCGGGCTGGGCGACGACCTCGACTTCATGGCCTGGCGCGACCGCGTGCTCTACCCCTACTCCACGCGCCTCGACCGCGAGGGCATCTACGTCGGCGCCGCGTTCGCCTTCGCGGAGATGCTGCTGCACGGGGCCACCACCTGCGTGGACTTCTTCTACCTCCAGGACGGCGGCAACGAGAACGCGGAGGCGGTCATCCGCGCCGCGCGCGACGTGGGGATCCGCCTCGTGCTGGCCCGGACCATGTACGACTGGGAGGGCGCGCCCGCCCGCTATCGCGAGACGCCCGCGGACGCGGCGCGGCGCGTCGCCGAGCTGATCCGCGCGCACACCGGCGACGCGCTGGTGGCGGTACAGCCGGCGCCGCACAGCCCGCACGGGGCCTCGCCCGCGATGATCCGCGCGGGCTGGGAGGTCGCGGAGGAGGCCAACACGAAGTTCCACATCCACGCGGCCGAGGGGCAGTACGAGGGCCAGCGCACGCTCGCCGAGCACGGGGCCACCCCGATCCGGCTGCTCGACGAGCTCGGCGTGCTGGGCCCGCGCATGATCGGCGTGCACTGCGTGTGGCTCGACGACGAGGAGCTGCGCCTGATGGCCGATCGCGGGGCCGGGCTCGCCTACTGCCCCTCGTCCAACATGATCCTGGGCGACGGCATCACCCGCATCACCGAGATGGCGGCCCTCGGCATCCGGATCGGGCTCGGCACCGACGGCGGCTGCACCAACAACCGCCTGAGCGTCTTCGAGGAGATGCGCATGGCCGCGCTGCTCCAGAAGGTGCGGCATCTCGACGGCACCCGGCTCCCCGCCGAGCGGGCCTTCGCGATGGGCACGGTGGACGGCGGCCGGCTCCTGGGCCTGCCCGCGGGCGACATCGCCCCCGGCATGCTCGCCGACCTGGTGGCGGTGGATCTCGAGCACCCGTCGCTGCATCCGCGGGCGCACCTGCTGAAGAACGTGGTCTACGCGATGTCCCACCAGGCGGTCACCGACGTGTGGGTCCACGGCCGTCGGGTGGTGAGCGGCCAGCGCCTGGCCACGATGGACCAGGGCGACCTCATGGAGCGGGTCCGCGCGCTGACCGCGGACTGGCGGCCCGCATGAGAATCCTGCCCACATGAGAATCCTGGAAGTCGTCGGCCTCACCTGCCGCGTCGGCGGCGTCACGGTGCTCGACGCGCTCTCGTTCACCGTCGAGGAGGGCGAGATCTTCGCGCTCTGCGGTCCGGCGGGGGCGGGCAAGACCGTCGGGCTGCGCTGCCTCGTCGGCTCGCTGCCCTTCGAGTCCGGCCGCCTGATCTACGACGGCCGGGAGATCACCGGAACGGATCCGCGCGAGCGGGCTCGCCAGGGGCTGGTTCGGGTCGGCGAGATCTCGATGCCGCCCTGGGCCCTGGGCGTCGCGGAGACGATCACGGTGGCGCGCCGCTGGCCCCGCTGGGGTCCGTTCAGCGCGGTGGTGGGCCGCTGGCCCG
>DATFGS010000270.1:0-5382 GCA_035249225.1 Candidatus Methylomirabilota bacterium
GCGAGCATGCGGCTCGAGATGTCCCGGGCCACGGTGCCGCCCGCGTAGAAGATCTCCGCGTAGCAGAGACGGTCCGCCGGCCGCAGCAGCCGCGGCATCAGCTCGCGCAGCTCGGGCCGCAGGAAGCGGGCCGGCCCGAAGCCGTGCGGCTGGAAGACGGCCAGCACCCGCGCCGCCCCGGCCTGGGCCGCACTGATCGCGGCGCGCAGCTTCTCGCCGTTGTGCGCGTAGTCGTCCACGACCCGGATGCCCGCGGCGGTCACGCCGATCACCTCGAAGCGACGCGCCACGCCGGGGAAGCGGGCGAGCAGGGCGGCCACCGTCGCCGGGGCGATGCCCAGGTCGAGCGCGATCAGGGCCGCGGCTGCCGCGTTCTCCAGGTTGTGGAGCCCGGGCTGGGGCACGTCGAGGACGAGCGGTCCCGTGGGCAGGTGCAGGACGCCGCGGGTGCGGTGAGGCCCCGTGCTCGTGACCTCGAGGGGCGTGTCGGCTTGGGGACCCGTGCCGTAGCTGCGGGCGCCCACCGCGCGGCCGAGCAGGGTGGCCTCGGGCGAGGCGCTGTTGACCAGCAGCCGGCCCGAGCGCTTGGCGAAGGCCTCGAACTGGGGCAGGAGCGCGTCCACCTCGCCGTGATCGCGGCTGATGTTGTGGATGAGCCCGAGCGCGGCGTGATACCCGGTCAGCGTCCCGTCGGACTCGCAGGCTTCCGCGGCCACCGGCCCATCCGCCGAGCCCGGCAGGAAGCAGCCGCTCGTGCCGTCGCCCGCGAGGGCGGCGCCGCCCAGGACGGTGGCGGCCACGCCCGCCTCGCGGGTCAGCCAGCCCACCATGCCGGTGATCGTGCTCTTGCCGCTGGTGCCCGCGATGGCGACGCCGGGCCGCCCCGCGTCCACGACCTCGGCCAGCAGTGCCGGGCGCGGCACCCGCTCGAGGCCGAGCGCGCGCGCGGCCCTCGCCTCCGGCGTCTCCGCCTCCACCGCGGTGGAGTAGACGAAGCGGTCCAGGTCGGCGGTCACCGCGGAGCCATCCTGAGGCTTGACGACGATGCCGAGGGCGGCTAGCCCCGCGGCTACCTCCGCGTTCCTGCCCTGGTCGAAGGAGCGGTCGGAGCCCTGCACGGCATGGCCGCGGACCCGCATGAGCCGCGCCAGCGGGTTCATCCCGACCCCCGCGATGCCCGAGAAGTGATAGCGCACACTTCATCCTGCCACGAATGGCCGATCGAATAATCCGGTGGATTTTCGCCCGCCCCGCCGGGGCGAAGCGCCCGATGCGAGCGCCTAACTCCTTGATATCGTGTTCGGTTGTTCCTGGCATCGCGCTTGCGAACGGAGGCCGCCCAAGGGAGGACGCCATGAACATCGCCGAAGCGGAGGCCGTCGTCGTGAAGGGTCGTTTCCGCGGCTCCCCGAGGACCGCGAGCGGCGGGTACATCGCCGGCCTGCTCGGGCAGCACCTGGACGGGCCGGCGCGCGTGAGCCTCGACGCCTCGATCCCGGTGGATCACGCCTTCGGCCTCGAGCGGCTCGCGGATGGACGCGTGGTGCTGTCCGACGGCGCCGCGGTGCTGGCCCACGCGGAGGCGGCCACGCTCCAGCTCGAGCCTCCCTCACCCCCGTCGTTCGCGGAGGCGCAGTGGGCGTCCGAGCGCTATCTCGGCTTCACCGAGCACGCCGCCCCCGAATGCTTCGTCTGCGGGCCGGCGCGGGAGTGGGGCGACGGGCTCGCGATCTTCCCGGGCCCGCTCCCGGGCCGGCACCTGGTCGCCGCGCCGTGGGCGCCGGATCCCACGCTCTTCGACAAGCGCGGCACCGTCCGCCCCGAGTTCGTCTGGGCCGCGCTCGATTGCCCGAGCAGCTTCGCGCTGCTCGAGGCGTTCGGACGCCGCAAGGCGGCGCTGAGCCAGCTCACCGTGCACCTGATCCGTCCGCTCGAGGTCGGCGCGCGGTGGATCGTGATGGGCTGGCCCTTCGCGGCGGATGGGCGCAACCTGCTCGGCGCGTCCGCGATCGTCTCGGAGAGCGGCGAGCTGCACGCGCTCGCCTCCGCGGTGCTGGTCTGCGCGGACTGAGTCAGGCGGCCGGGCGGCGGCGGACGAGCTGCATGCTCGTCATGGTGAGCACCGGCTCGCCGCGATGGTTGATCGTGGTCCAGTGCAGCCGCACGATGCCGCGGTCCGGCTTCGACGCCGACGGCCGCTGATCCAGCACCTGCACCGTCGCGCGCAGCGTATCGCCGGGCCGCACCGGCCGAAGCCAGCGCACCTCGTCCACCCCCGGCGACCCCAGGCTGCACGCGGCCAGCGCGCGGGTCTGGGCGAAGAGCCGGAACGTGAGCGCCATCGTGTGGAAGCCGCTCGCGATGAGCCCTTCGTAGATCGACGTCTTGGCCGCCTCGACGTTGAGATGGAACGGTTGCGGGTCGAAGGCCATCGCGAAGTCGATGATCTGAGCCTCGGTGACGGTGATGCCCTCGGTGCGGAACTCCCGTCCCGGCGTGAAGTCCTCGAAGTAGACGTCGGCCGCGGTCATCGGCCCTCCTCGGGTGGCTCGGCGCCCACGCGGTCGACGATCAGCCGGTAGTGCTCCGGCCGCCGGTGGCGGGCGAAATTGAAGATCGTGTCCTTGTAAGAGCGCGTGAGGTCGAGATCGCAGCGCGCGGTGACGAGCTCGTCGCCGAGGGTCGCGGCCTGGGCCACGATCTCCCCGGACGGGGCGATGATCGCGCTCTGGCCGATCAGGTCGCAGCCTTCTTCCCGGCCGCACTTGGCCACACCGACCACCCAGGTGGCGTTCTGGTAGGCGCCGGCCTGCATCACCAGGTGGTTGTGGAAGGGGCCGAGCGCGTCCTGCTCCGGCGCGGGCGGGTTGTGGGCCGGCGTGTTGTAGCCGAGCAGGATCATCTCGACGCCCTGCAAGCCCATCACCCGATAGGTCTCCGGCCAGCGCCGGTCGTTGCAGATGCACAGGCCGAGCACGCCGCCCAGCGCGCGCCAGACCGGGAAGCCGAGATCGCCCACGTCGAAGTAGCGCTTCTCGAGGTGCTGGAACGGGCGCCACGGCTCGTGCTCGGCGTGGCCCGGGAGATGAACCTTGCGGTACTTGCCGACGAGCCGCCCGGCGCGGTCCACCAGGATCGAGGTGTTGTAGCGCCGGAGGGTGCCGCCGTCCCGGACCAGCTCGGCGTAGCCCAGGCAGAACGCCGTCCCGAGACGCGCCGCCTCGTCGAAGAGCGGGCGCGTCTCGGAACCAGGCATCTCGCGCTCGAAGAAGGCGTCGACCTCGGCCTGGTCCTCCATCCACCAGCGGGGGAAGAAGGTGGTCAGCGCGAGCTCGGGGAAGACCACCAGGTCGCAGCCGCGCCCCCGGGCCTGCCCGAGCAGGTCCAGGAGGCGCTTGACGACCAGGCCCCGGCTCTCGTTCCGTGCGATGGGCCCGAGCTGCGCGGCCCCGACCGTGATGACGCGGGCCATCCCGCCGTGATCAGGCGAGGCTGGCGAGCTTGGCCTGGATCTGCGTCTTCGGCACCGCGCCCACCACCTGGTCGCGGACCTTGCCGTCCTTCACGAACAGGATGGTCGGGATCGACCGGATGCCGTAGCGGGCCGCGAGGCCCGGGTTCTCGTCCACGTTCACCTTCGCCAGGGACACCGTGCCGCCGGAGCTCTTGGCCAGATCTTCCAGGACGGGTCCGATCGCCCGGCAGGGGCCGCACCATTCCGCCCAGAAATCCACCATCAGCACGCCTTCAGCGGCCACCAGCGCCTCGTCGTAGTTGCGCTCGTCGAGGTGTTGCAGCCATTCGTTCTGGTTGGTCATCGCTCTGTCCTCCCGCCATTTAGATGGCCCGACCTCGTCCGGCGATGCTCGGGCCGGACCGGCTTCCCAGAGTAAGATGGGTGGGCCGCCGATGCCCCCGATCCGGCTCGATCATATCGCGATTGCCCTGCCGCGGATCGCCGACGCCCCCTCCGTCCTGGAGGCGGTGCTGGGCGGCGTGCCGGAACGCATGCAGCCCGCGGGGGCTTTCCGCTGGGCGAGCTGGACGTACGCGGGCGGGGGCCGCATCGAGATCCTCGAGCCCCTGGGCGCGGACGGCTTCCTCCACCGGTTCCTCGCCGCGCACGGTCCGGGCGTCCATCACGTCACGTTCAAGGTGCCGGACCTGGACGCGATCTGCCGGCGGGCCGAGCGCCACGGCTACGGCATCGTCGGTCGCGACGAGTCCGACCCCGCGTGGAAGGAAGCCTTCTTTCACCCGAAGCAGGCGCTCGGCATCGTGGTCCAGCTCGCGGAGGCCGAGGCGGGGGCGGCGCCATCCGGTGATCCGGGCGACCTCTCGCCCGGGCGGCCCGGCGCGCCGAGGCCCGTGCGCATCCTGGGTCTGCGCATGCGCGCCCACTCCCGCGCGCGCGCGCTCACGCAGTGGCGCGACATTCTCGCCGGTGAGGTGGACGAGGAGCGCGGCCTCGCCTTCCACTGGCCCGACTCGCCCATACGAATTCTCGTGGAGATCGATCCCACCGCCGCGGAGGGTCCGCTCGCCATCGAGCTCGCGAGCGAGCGCGCCCTCGCGAGCCTCGCCGACGCGAGCGCCCGCCTGGGCATCCCGGTCGCGCAGCGGTCTGGCATCTAAGGAGGAGCGCCGATGGACGTTCTCACGCCCGATCTCCGGACCCTGCTGATCGGTCTGGCCGGATCCACCGCGCAGACCGCCGGCCGCGTGGCGCTCGTGCTGGTCGCCGGGTACTTCGGCGCGCGCGTCCTGCGCACGCTGCTCGGCCAGCTCGAGCGCGTCCTCGTCACCGCGGGCGAGCGGACCGGCGCGCTGCCCGGCGTGACCCGCTCGCGCGTGGCCACGCTCACGAGCGTCCTGCGCACCCTGGCTTTGGTCACGCTCTGGTCGGTGGTGGTGGTCATCTGCCTCTCGCAGCTCGGCTTCGACGTGCGGCCGATCCTGGCCGGCGCGGGCATCGTCGGCCTGGCGGTGGGCTTCGGCGCGCAGTACCTGGTGCGTGACGTCATCGCCGGGTTCTTCCTCGTGCTGGAGGACCAGGTCCGGGTGGGGGACGTGGCGGTGGTCAACGGCACCGGCGGTCTCGTCGAGACCGTGACCTTCCGCACCATCGTCCTGCGCGACCTCGCGGGCACCGTGCACATCTTCCCGAACGGCAGCGTGACCACGCTGGCCAACATGACCAAGGACTGGTCGGGCTACGTGGTGGACGTCGAGGTGGGTTACCGGGAGGATCCCGATCGGATCGTCGCGCTGATGCGGCGGGTGGCCGAGGAGCTGCGACAGGACCCCGCCCACGGCCCGTCGATCCTCGAGCCCATCGAGATCTTCGGGGTGGACGCCTTCAAGGAATCGAGCGTGGTGATC